>JAVCDD010000027.1 GCA_030765125.1 Candidatus Hatepunaea meridiana | reverse complement strand
GTGGAGTATGCTATGTGTGGACTGAAAATGCTGAACGCGAGAATGGTGGTATTCAGCAACAGTGGGGTCAGCGGATAAGCGCAGCAGGTGAGCGTCTGTGGGGGGATCGCGGCAGAGCCATTCAGGCAAGGAACGTTGACGCCTCATCCATCACAACCGATGGCAACGGCGGCGTAATCACCGTTGTTGAGTACAATCCAACCGTGCAGATGATAAACCGTAACGGTGAGATCGGGGTTGTATTGGAAAATTCTGTTGATGATAAGATTGGCAAACAGAAATCGTCGCAACAGTCCCGGCAACTGTTTCTTTATCCAAATCCCGGCAATTCGCAATTCAGGATTAAATATGATATTGGCATTCCGGGTGAGATGTTTAGTTATGGCATCTACAATCTTATGGGTAGAAAGCTTATGACCGGGAAGTTGATGGGGAATCATCTTATAGTTAATGACTTATCCCGCTTTTCCAGCGGAGAATACATTCTGCGGTTTCAATCGCCGCGAACTACCGTTTCAACACGGTTTTTATTGATTAAATGATGTAGATATTCTTCGTCAAACATCTTTAGAGGAGATCATGAAATCGATTCGTATATTAGTCCTTGCATTCAACCTCTGTTTCATCATCACAACTGTGGCTATGTCTGAGCTTCCCCTCGATGAAATCTGGTCGGTTGATTTAGATTCGGCAGTGGCATTGGGCAACGCCTGGGTGGACGAAGATGGCAACTCTATGGCACTGGTAGGAGACGGATGGCGGGCGCTCCTCGTTTCTGAAGGGGAGATCATCTGGAGCAGCGATTCCCTGGCGGGGACAGTGACAGCCCTCGCACGAATTCCTTACTCCGACGGCGAGCAGATTGTTGTTGCGGCTTCCGAACCAGTTCAGCCTGAAGAAGCCAATATGGGAGACACCTTAGGTTTTGGTTTCCTTTTCAGATTTGGCAGTGATGAGCTGGAGCAGTTGTCAGAACTGAGACTGCTCGAATATTGGATAGCGTATGACTATCTACATGACTATCGCAACTTAACAAAATTGACCATCCTGCCGGATATGCTCGAGGCTGAAGAGCATCCTGTTTTGGCGGCTTGGAATATTTGGTGGTGGGGTCACTTTTCAGGAGGGCATCACCTCGAAGGATTTATTGGCATCATTACAGACGAAACATTTAGCACGAATCGAATCGGAGTTCCAGTTGAACTGGCTATCTTTCAGGATGCAGAAGACAATACTATAATCGCTACGGGTTGGCATACATGGCAGGAGGATATAAGGAGGGAATTCAGCGGTAATTACACATGCGGCGTGACGCTACTGAATGCAGATCTTTCAATAGTGAATTCCTTAGAGCTGGCAGAATACTCATTCAGTGATGATATGGGAAGCTACACTCCTGACCGCCGCCCGGAATTGCTTGGAATGACGGTTGTTCAATCGGACGATCAGATCTCTCTTTTCGTGGCATATTCGGACTCCTCGCATGCCTTCATCAGTGAAATGAGTGTGCCTGATCTGGATGTGATACGGACAAGAGCGCTTCCGGACGGTTGGAGAGGCGGTCAAATGCTAAGCTTTCAGTGGGAGACACTCTCAAACCTCCTGCTTATTGATTCACAGGGTAATGTCCTGGTGTTTGACTCGGAAACCTTGTTTCAAATTGGAGACGGCGCATTGCCTCAGCCATACGTGGCATCGATACAGACCGACTTCGAAGGTGACGGCGATCCCGAGCTGGTTACTCTCTCCCGCGACAGGTTGGTTTGTTACAGCATCGCTCCGCTCGTTGCGCCGTACGACCGCTTCGTCCTTCACCCCTCATCACTTATTCTTTTGGAGCCGTATCCCAATCCTTTCAATGCTCAAACTAAGATCGGATACCAGATTCCTGAAATCTGTAATGTGACCATTCGTCTTTATGACTTGCGGGGAAGACAGATTGCCGAGTTGGTGAATGCAAATCACACTCCCGGTCGTTACAGCGTTACGTACCACACCCAAGATTTGGCATCCGGAATATACATGGTCAAGATGACATCTGATTCGAAGACGATGGTCAGAAAACTTGTGTTGATGCGTTAATACTGAATTCTGATTATAACATCTCTTGAAAGTAATGACGTATGTACGTCGTCGCGAGGAACGCTGTGACGAAGCAACCTGCTTGAATATGCGTGACATTAGAGATTGCTTCGCTTCGCTCGCAACGACGTGACTTTCAAGAAATGCTATAGTTCTTATTGAACCCTATTACCACATTCACTCCAAGCCATCCACAGCAATCTTTAAAAGCACATACGCCCTGATCTTACCCTTCTGCTTCACCAGGATGAACTTCTCAATCATCACACCGCGAGGCAGCCTTTCAATTTCTCCTCGCGAAATGTCGTATTTCTCAATCAATCCATTAATAGCAATTGATTTAGCCTTCCTTTTCGCCTCAATCATATCGCTGGATAGCGCTGTGCCTTTGCTGTAAACAGTATCAGGATTTTCCGGTATGTTGGTGTACCAATCGGGGACATCTTTGAGAATCGAACCGTCAGTGGTACAAATAGTGGAAGCGCTCTCTTTCTTCGATTCACATCCTATTAAGAATGTAAACAGAATAAACAGATTGATCGTGTAAATTACTGAATGTCTATTCAACATAATAAACCTGAAAAAGCCCGACTTTTAATGGTCGGGCTGTTCTTGATATGTTATAATCATTTACGTGTAAATATTCATAGTACTCAGTATAGTTTAGAGTCCAAACTTTAGTTTGCGCACGCTGAAGCGTGGAATCTAAACTTTTGTCGGGGCGACTGGATTTGAACCAGCGACCACTTGACCCCCAGTCAAGTACGCTACCGGACTGCGCCACGCCCCGAATCAAAGGATAAAGGATGAAGAGCGAAGGATGAAAAAGTGTGAATTACTCATATTCGCAGGCGGGGACGCCTACGCTACTTCTCTATAATTTGTTTTAGCTCCTGCAATCCTGTTTTTATCTGTTGAAATTTTTCTCTAATCTTATCTGGTATTTCAGTTGGTTTTTCTTTAGTGGCTAACTTTCGACGAGCGCCTTCAATGGTATATCGTTCTTTATATAGTAATTGCTTTATTCTGCGTAAAACCTTAAGGTCATATTCCTTGTACTGCCGTTTGCCACTCTTGCTCTTGCGCGGAGATAGCTCCTTGAATTCAGTCTCCCAGAAGCGTAATACCGGCTGGTCAATATCTAACATTTGACTGACCTCACCGATTGAATAATACAGCTTTTGTATGTCGCTTTCAGACAAAGACTGCGGCCTCCAACGTTTAAGGTATGAAATCTATCCCACTGTCAGGGCGCCGTCCCTGACAGTAACACTTCTGATAATGCTGTCAATCGCGGTGGATTGACAGCTGGATATTGGCTATTTGTGGAAAATAACAGATTTCCCCCCCTGTTGCAAGTGATTTTACTCATTTATTGCTGGAAAACAAACGCTTCCAGATAATTGTCCCATAACTCGATCCATTTACTAACTTCTGGAACTTTCTGTGTATTCTATAACCGTTGTCACGTCTCAATATCCTCTCAATTAATCCGATAGCGCTCCATAAATAAACGGCATCAGCGACAATCAGATTAAAACCTTCAGGAATTACAATATCGGGACGATAGACCGGAGCTACTGCACCAGTATAACCTTTATTGACAGCAACATCCATCACTCGCTGATTGTATCTTCCAAATGGAAAGGCAATCCACTCTATCCCCTGCCCTGTCAAATCCTGAAGCCTTGAACGTGAACCGGCAATCTCATCCTCTAATTGACTATTACTTAATTGTAACAGATCAACATGAGATACGGTATGTGAACCGATCATCCAGCCGGCTTTCGATAACTCCACTAACATAGCTTCACTTAAATGAGCAAATCGCCTGCCAAATAGCTGGTAATCCCAATCGTTTGTACTTCCGATGTAACCGGTTGGGATGAAAACAATTGCTTTGAAATCAAGTTGGCTTAAGACAGGATAGGCATATTTATAAATACACTCATACCCATCATCAAATATCAATAGGAATTGCTTGGTGTCCGCATCTTCACCCGGTAGAATAGTACTCCAGCCAGCTTCAGCAATTGTTTCCATCTGTCGCTTAAAAGCGTCCGGCTTAACCCATGTAACACCGATTTCTCCGCGCGGGCTAACCTTGTGATACAACAGCGCCGGTGGAAATTTATCAATCATCGTCCACTGTGTCCGAAACCACCTGAATCGCGTTCAGAAGAAGGCAAATCCGCAGCAATACTCCACTCTACTCTTTCATAGTGCGCTATCACTAATTGAGCAATCCGGTCCCCACGCTTGATTTCGTAATTTTGGTCAGAAAAGTTTGTTAGTAGAACTTTTATTTCACCTCGATAATCGCTGTCAATCGTTCCGGGTGAATTGATTATCCCGATCTGGTGTTTCAACGCCATCCCGCTGCGCGGTCTAACCTGTCCTTCAAATCCGGGTGGTAATGCGATAGAAATGCTTGTGGGTACTGCAATCGTTGTTCCGGGATTGATTGTAAGCCTATCCTTTACAGCAGCATAGAGATCAAGCCCTGCAGCGCCGGGACTGGCATAATCTGGTAAAGGTAATCCTTCGCTATGCGGCAACCTTATGATAGGTACAACTAATCCCATACTTCAGTTGAAATTAAAATTTACTCACCACTAAGACACAAAGGCACAAAGATTTTATTTATTTGTGTCTTCGTGTCTTTGTGGTTAGAACTTATAATCCCAGCGCCTCTTCAACCGGCGTATACGGCATATCAAACGCATCAGAAACACCATCACAGGTGATCTTTTTATTGACCATATTGATGCCTTCCATAAGTCCCGGATCATCAATTGCTGCTTGGAGGTATCCCTTATTCGCAAGTTCCAACGCATAAGGAATCGTCGCATTAGTAAGCGCCAGCGTGGACGTCAAAGGAACTGCGCCTGGCATATTTGCAACTGCGTAGTGCATAACATCTTCAACTATGAAGGTGGGCTCGGCATGGGTTGTTGGATCGTGTTCTGATATAGTCTGTACGCAGCCACCCTGGTCAATCGCTACATCGACAATCATTGAGCGAGGTTTCATCAGGGAAAGCATTTCACGTTTCACAAGATGAGGCGCCTTCGCTCCAGGTATCAATACCGCTCCAACTACGAGATCAGCCTTGCGTAAGGCTTCACGGATGTTACTGTCATTAGAGAACAGGTTATCCACATTTGCCGGCATAACGTCATCGAGGTAACGTAAACGATTGATATTAATATCGAGTATTGTAACGTGCGCTCCAAGTCCAGCAGCCATCTTAGCCGCGTTAATCCCAACCGTACCTCCGCCCAGGATCACGACTTCACCGGGAAGAACACCGGGGACACCGCCTAACAGTACACCTCGTCCGCCCATCGGTGCTTCAAGGTACTTAGCGCCTTCCTGGACGGCTAACCTGCCGGCAACTTCACTCATCGGTTCAAGAAGCGGCAGTCTGCCTTTGGCATCAGTTACAGTTTCATAAGCAACGGCAACGCAGCCGGTCTCCAGGATTGCGTTAGTTAGTTCTTTCGAAGAAGCAAAATGGAAAAAGGTGAATAAAACCTGATCCGGTTGAATCAATCCATATTCGGAAGGTAAAGGTTCTTTTACCTTGATAATCATTTCAGCTTGATCCCAAACTGCTTTCGCTGTAGAAGCTATTTCAGCGCCTGCTTTGATATATTCATCATTAGAGAACCCGCTGCCGAGCCCTCCATCTATTTCAACCAGGACTTTATGTCCGTTTTTAACAAGCATTTCAACGCCAGCAGGCGGCATTGCAATTCTTCTTTCAGCGGATTTTATTTCTTTTGGTATGCCAATTAACATAACTACTCCTTAATTATTGTGACCACTGGAGAGGGTGGACATTCTTGTCCACCATCCTTGCCGTATTTATAAGGTGGCGGACAAGAATGTCCATCCTCCCCCAATGGTATTTAATTCGGCCAAAGTATTGTTGTATAACCAGTTCGTTGCTCGAAAAGATCGCATGCAACCGCCTGGACATCTTCAACTGTAACGGCATCAATACGACTTACAATATCATCAAGGGATAACCAATCCGTATTGTACAGTTCCATCTTTGCCAGCCGGTGCATCCGATTTCCTGCAGATTCCAATCCCAGAATGAGGTTACCCTTAAGTTGATCCTTAGTTCTTTGCAGTGTTCGATTTGAGACGGGTTTGCGAACTAATCCCATTAGCTCTTTTTTTATCATCCTAAGTGTCTTTTCAGCTTGCTTCGGTTCAGTACCAGCGTACACTCCGAATAAGCCCGTATCAAGATAAGTCTCGATAAACGAGAACACCGTATAAGCTAACCCGTGACGTTCTCTGATCGTTTGAAAGAGCCGGGAACTCATCCCACCACCTAAAAGTGTATTCAATACTAATAAGCTAAATTTACGTGGATCCTTGTATGAAAAAGACCTGCATCCCCAGCAGATGTGAGTTTGCTGAGTATTGGTGTGTAAATCCTGACGTGTCTTTTCAGTTATTTTATCCGAAGGTGGCTTACGGGATTGTCCAACAGTTGAACGACTCGAAAAGCGACGCTCGATCATTTTTACTAACCGATTATGATCGAGATTACCCGCTGCAGCAATAACCGCACGAGAACCACCGTAATGCTTCTCGCGATAATCAACAAGCACGTTATGATCAATAGTTTCTAATTTATCACGCTTTCCTAAAACCGACCGCCCCATAGAATGCGGATTAAACATCTGTGCTATGAAATATTCAAAGACCAGTTCGTCAGGCGTGTCTTCAACGCTTTTTAGTTCTTCAAGGATTACCTTGCGTTCACGATTGATTTCATCAGAATCAAAGACTGAATTCTGTGTAATGTCAGATAGAATATCTATCGCCTTTGGCAACTGCTGATCAACTATACGAGCATGATAACAGGTGTTTTCCTTGCCAGTGAAAGCATTCAGATGCCCGCCTCTTCCTTCTATCTGACGAGCTATGGCTGCAGCGCTTCGGAGCGGAGTGCCCTTGAAATTCATGTGTTCTATGAAGTGTGCTATACCGGCAAGATCATCCGGTTCATCGCGGCTGCCAACGTCAAACCAAAAACCAATTGCCAGAGACCTGATATGCGGAATGTGTTCGGTTACAATCCGTAAACCATTATCAAGAACAGTTCGGCGGTAAGAGTTACACGTGTCAATTTTCGTCAATAATATCCTCTTTATAGTATTACACTGTCAAGTGCGAAGTTCACGTAGAAAATAAGGGGACCGTATACCTATTTTTATAAATACTCTTTGAAATAACGACATTTCATAGAAAAACAGGTATACTATCCCCTCATTTCCGCAAAGCGTTTGTGCAGCATCCCGAAACTTCGGGATGCTACCCATCAACAATAATCAATCACTTAATTAATACCGCCCTCTGCCGCCACCGCCGCCACGCGGTCTGAAACCATCGTTTCTGCGAGGTGGACGAGATGCTTGCCGCTTTGCTGCTTCAGCTTTCTCCTCAGGTGTACGGTTATCAGGAAGCAGTGCTTTATGAGAAAGATCGAGCTTACCATTAGGTTCGATCTTCAACAGTTTGACTTTAACCTTATCACCTACTTCAAAGTAATCTGTAACTCGGTCTACTCTTTTATGGTCAATCTGCGAAATGTGCATCAAACCTTCAGTACCAGGTAGAATCTCAACAAAAGCGCCGAAGTCCATAATTTTCTTAATAGTTCCTTCATAGACCTTATCAACTTCCGGTACGACTGTTAATTCCTGCACACGTCGTTTAGCTTCATCACCTGATTCCTGGTTAGAAGCGCCAATGCGAACTATGCCCTCATCATTAACATCAATAGTAGCGCCTGTATCAGCAATGATCTCACGGATGTTTTTCCCGCCCGGACCAATCAAAGCGCCTATTCTGTCAATAGGTATTCTTACATTGACAAATTTAGGTGCGTAAGGCGACATTGACTTCCGCGGACTATCAATAGTACGATCCATAATATCCAGAATTTGATGACGTGCTTCCTCTGCTTGAGTTAAAGCTTCAGCCATCAGTTCGGTGGATATTCCCTGTATCTTGATATCCATCTGAAATGCTGTAATGCCATCGCGGGTTCCGGCGACCTTGAAATCCATATCACCCAAGTGGTCTTCATCACCCAGTATATCGGTTAGAATACTATAGCGATCATCCTCCTTGATTAATCCCATAGCTATTCCAGCTACAGATTTGCGTATCGGAACTCCCGCATCCATTAGTGCAAGCGATCCGGCGCATACTGTCGCCATTGAAGATGAGCCGTTCGATTCCAATATCTCGGACACTACACGAATCGTATATGGAAAATCATCCCACGGAGGTAGAGCCGGTTCTAATGCGCGTTCACCGAGATTTCCATGCCCAACCTCGCGCCTCGTAACACCAAAACGGTTCTTGACCTCACCGGTAGCATAGGGAGGGAAATTGTAGTGCAGCATATATTTAATGAAACCATCTTCATCAATGCTGTCAATACGTTTCTCATCAAGCTTACTTCCGAGTGTAACTGTTCCCAGAGCTTGCGTTTGACCACGTGTGAACAAAGCAGAACCATGAACTCGCGGTAATAATCCTAATTCGCATTCAATATGCCGGATATCTGTATTAGTCCGTCCATCAAGGCGCAAGTTATCATTCAGAATGTTCTGACGAACCTCATTCTTCAGAATATCCTTGACGATCTCCTTGATATCCCCAACTGCACCGGCTTCAGCTTCATCGCCACAGATGTCTTCAACGATTTGTTTAATCAGTGCCTTAGTAAGACTCTTCCGTTCGGTTTTGTCTTTGATACGAGCTATCCTGGCAACTTCAGCTTTGGCAAGTTCTTGAACGCGTGCTTCTAACTCCTTGTCCTTTTCCGTAATTTTGTACTCACGGGTAGGAATGCGTAACTCGTCAATTATCTCGTTTTCAAAAGCTATGATTTTTTTGATTTCGTTATGTCCATAAGACAGCGCATCAATTATCTCCTGATTAGAAAGCTCATCTGCATGCCCTTCAACCATTGTAATATCAGTTTGAGATCCAACTACAACCAGATTCAAACGACTGGTCTTTAACTGAGAATAAGTTGGATTCACTACAAACTCTCCATCAACAGAACCTACGCGAACTGAAGCTATAACTTCATTCATCGGTATGTCTGAAATATTCAGCGCTATGGATGCTGCGGTTGGTCCGAGTATATCCGCAGCGTTCTCTTTATCTGCCGATAGAATCAACGCCATAACCTGGGTTTCATAAGCATAACCTTCAGGAAATAGCGGTCGTATCGGACGGTCAATCATCCGCGCGCTAAGTGTTTCCTTGTCCTGTGGACGACCTTCCCGCTTGAAGAATCCACCAGGAAACTTCCCGCCGGCATAATCTCTTTCACGGTAATCAACTGTAAGAGGAAGGAAATCCTTCCCTTCAATTCTTTCCCGTTCAGAAACGACGGCAAGGTGCATAATCGCATCACCATATTGCAACCAAACAGCGCCATCTGCCTGACGAGTGGTCTTGCCTATTGTGACCTTAAGTGTCCTTCCGCCTACTTCTAATTCTTTAATTAAATTCACTTTTCTCCTTTTTACTCTTTTTTTTCTTGGTTGGCAGGTATCTCAGCATGCTAAGCAAAACCGTATAGTTGACTATAACTTCATTGTCATTCCGGTGAAAGCCGAAACCTTGAATGCTTCATGCAAAGACTGGATTCCAGCTTTCTCCGGAATGACAGATAAATAATAGATATTTACGCGTAAATGCTTAATACCTTATACAACCACCACCAAGTAGGACAGACATTTCCGTCTGCCCATTGTTAAACTAAAACTACCTTCTTAACCCTAACTCAACAATAAGCGTACGATATTTCTCAACATCTCTACCCGTAAGATACTTCAGTAACCGACGGCGTCTGCCTACCATCTTCAATAAGCCTCTTCGGCCATGATGATCCTTTGGATTCAGCTTAAAATGCTCTGTCAGATAGTTTATTCGATTGGTTAATATTGCGACCTGGACTTGAGTATTGCCTGTATCGCTATCGTTTTTTCCAAATTTTGTTATCAGTTCCTGATTTTCTAATAACTGATATGTCATTTTATCTCCGATTAAAAGTTTGAAAGTGGGAAAGTGCAAAAGTAAAAGATTGTGATAGTATTACGTTCTTACTCTCACACTTTCTTACTTTCTTACTTTCGTACTTTCACAATTTCGCACTAATATTTCCTATTCTGCGATCTTGAAAACCTGTGTAAGGACTAAATCCTCTTTCAGTCAACTTAACAATCGCTTCGTTTCTGTCGATTTTAATCTGTGCAACGAGTGCATCTGATGAATTAAATGATTTCACTTCACGCAGCATCTCAATCAAACCAATAGAGATACGCTTACCATAAATGTCATTGTTAAAACCAATAATATGCGTCTCTATACTCGACTCAGCTTCCTTAAAGGTTGGTCTGGAACCAAAGTGGCTTACTGATAGCCAACGACAACCATTAACCTCAGTAAGAGAAGCATATACTCCGGGCTTTGGTGATAGTTTTGCCGGACTTTCAAGCTTTAGGTTTGCCGTTGGGAATCCGAGCTTGTTCCCTCGTTCATCCCCTTTTACAACATCTCCAAACAGATAAAAAGGTCGTCCCATGAACCGCCAGGCAGATAACGCATCCCCAGCATCCAAACACTTCCGAATGCGACTGCTTGAGACAAACTTACCATCCCTTATTACCGGAGGTACAACTTCAACTTCAAAACCGAGCTTCTTACCTAATTCCATAAGCATCGATGAATTACCTTTGCGCCCGGCGCCGAATCCGTGCCGTGGTCCAACAAATATCCGTGACAATCCCACCTGTTCAATGAGAATTTGACCAACGAAATCCTCAGGTGTAATCTTTGCGAAATCAGTGTCAAAACGCGCGACAATCAACCTGTCCACACCAAGTTCAGCAAACAGGTTTATCCGTTCTTCAAAGGTAGTCAACTTAGGTGGTGGATCACCATAAGAACGCACAACCGTCTGGGGATGAGGATCAAACGTCAATACTGTCAACGGTTTATGTCCTGAATTACGCATCTGATGCAGTATTCGCTGATGACCAAGATGTACGCCATCGAAAGAACCCACAGTTAGCGATGCACCCGGCTCACGCCTAACGTTTTCAAGACCACGAATTACTTCCACTAATTCTCCACATTCGAAGTTGCGTCAGGTGTTAACGCCCGACGCAACGCTTAAACGATATCACTGATGAATTTATCGAGATTCACAGCTTGATCTAATGTATAATCGCCAACCCTTGTGCGAGTCAACTGCCCAAGGTGTGCTCCAACACCCAAAACCCGACCAATGTCATAAGCCAGAGAACGAATATATGTTCCATGTGAGCAACACACTCGCATCTTAAATCCATCTTCAGTTAAATGAATAAGTTCTATTTCCTTAATTGTTACTTTGCGTGGCTTACGCTCGATCTCAATACCTTTTCTTGCAATCTTATACATCCTGACTCCGTTCACCTTGATTGCAGAAAACAGTGGGGGAATCTGTAAAATATCACCCTTAAATTGATCTAATACAGAACAGATTCGCTCTTTATCAGGCATTTTGAACTGATTTTTCTCGACTACTTTTCCAGTTGGGTCATAAGTATCAGTCACTATTCCCAACACAACACTTGCCAGATACTCTTTATCGCCTTTAAGAAACTCACCGAGACGACGAGTCGAGTCGCGACCAATTCCAATCAATAGAACACCCTCTGCAAAGGGATCAAGCGTGCCGGCATGACCAACTTTTCTGACGCCTGTCGCTTTCCTTATCTGGCGTACAACATCGAACGAAGTCAATCCGATTGGCTTATTAACAGCGATGAGCATTAACCTTATATGTCTTCTTGAGGTTGTTCGAATAAACTATTATCAGGTTGAATATTACGAATCTTTATCTGCCACTCAAACTCATCAAGTAGATTTTGAATCAGATCGTCTTTCCCACCTCTATAAAGGAAACCGGCAGCTTTTTTATGCCCCCCGCCGCCAAACTTTTTTGCAACTTCTGAAACATCTATACGGCTTCGCGAACGCAGCGATATTTTATAGTATCTCGCTTCCCGTTCATATATAAATGCTGCCAGCGCTACACCTTTTACCGAAGAAGCATATTCAACAAATCCATCTGTATCTTTTATTTTTTCATTTTGATCAAGACTGATTATACATGCTAATCCGTTAAAATAGAGCTTCATATTCAAAAGTACTTCCGCTAAAGTCTGTAGATACTCAAACGGATGATTATAATAAACGTTTTCAGTCACCCAACTAGGATCTACACCCTTAGAGATTAGGTCACCACATATCTCCATTGATCGTGCGCTGGTATTTGAAAACCGGAAGCGTCCCGTATCCGTCAATATCCCCACGTACAAGCCGTATATAATCCGGGGTGTGAATTCTATGTCAAGGAAATTGCAAAGCCCGTACAGAATCTCCGCTGTCGCAGAAGCATCAACGTCAATATAATTTATATCACCGTATGACGGACCGGTGAAATGATGGTCAATATTAAGAATCCTGGTTTGTTTATTAATACAGGATTTTACCGATCCGATACGCGGTAAAGAGCCTGCATCAAGGATTACGACACGTTCGAATACTCTATTAATCGGACTTTCCTGAGTATTCCTTATTTGATTAAATCCAGGTAGAAAATTATATTTTTGGGGTAATGTATCATCAATAGCTAAAATATAATCGTTATTCAACTGCTTTAGTATCTCACCAAATGCAAGCAGACTGCCGATTGCATCACCATCAGGGGAAAAATGACTAACTACTATTAGGTCGCCATCCGACAAAATATAATCGCGAATCTGCTCGAAAATGTTATTCATCGGTTTGTTCTTCTTCTACTTCTATTATATCTTCAATTCCGCTTTCACGCAGGAGATTATCAATTTTGATTGCTTTATCAAGTGTCTCATCAAGTTCAAATACGAGTTCCGGAACACGTCGCAGATGAAGACGTCCAGCTAATTGATAACGTATCCTTCCGGAAAATGAATTAAGCATCTTGATTACCGAATCTCTATCAGAATCATCATATATACTCACCCATACACGCGCAATACGAAGGTCTTTTGGTAAACTAACTCCTGTAACTGTTAGAAAAAAATCACCAAACTGACTTCTTTGAGATCGGAATATTTCAGCCAATTCACGTTTGATCTGCTCTCCGAGCCTTTTTGGTCGGTAAGATTTCATAGTGGTTGTTAGTATTCCATTCGTTCCATTTTCAGTATCTGAAGCTCACAATAACTTTGAATCAATTTATCAAGTGCATTTATTATCCGGTCAATCCCACTTCCATCGGATGCAACCCAGGCAATAGCCAATGCGGATCGCTGCCATGTCTCATAGTAATTAACTTCAGCTATGGAAACGTTGAAATGTGCCCTTACTTTATCCTTTATACTTTTTATGATCCTGCGCTTATCCTTTAATGAATGGCAAGCAGGTAAATACAGTTGAAAAATAATGAGGGTTAATCTCACACTGAATCATCAAGTTTTCGCATTGTTTCAATGACCTCAAAAGACTCAACTCGATCACCAATTCGAATATCATTATAACCAGTCAGCGATAAACCACATTCAAACCCCGATACCACTTCATGAGCATCATCCTTATACCGTTTTAGACTATCGAGGTTTCCTGTCCATATTTCCACATCATCTCGAATCAATCGTACTTTGTTCTTTCTATTAACTTTACCATCTGTTACATAACAACCGGCAATAATACCAACTCTACTGATTTTATATATCTTTCTAACCTCAACACTACCTGCAAGCACTTCCTCTTTAGATGGCGCTAACAGCCCCTCAAGTGAATTGCGGACGTCATCTATCAACTCATGTATGACCCGGTAAAGACGGCACTCTACACCTTCACGTCGAGCTGTTTCACGCGCTTGAGAATTAGGATGAACATGGAAACCAATTATTATACCTTGTGAAGCTGCTGCCAGAAGGACATCGGACTCGCTTATACCACCAACACCGCGTCTGATGATCTCTACTTTTACCTCAGAAGTTGAAAGTTTCATCAAGGAGTCTGATATAACCTCTACCGAACCGTGCACGTCACCCTTTATTATCAAGGGCAACTCCCGCATTTCCATCTCGCGCATCTGGCGATTAACCTGATCTAATGTAAGCGCAGTGATCTGTCGCATTGAAATCTCGCGATATTGGCGTTGACGGCGCTGACTTACTTCACGAGCTTCCTTTTCTGAATTAAAAACCAACATACGATCACCAGCCTGTGGAATACCATCAAAGCCAACGACTTGCATTGGTGTTGCAGGACCAGCGGTTTTCTTTATATCACCAAATTCATTATACATCGATCTGACTTTACCGAAATACTGTCCTATAACAAATGGTTCCCCTATCTTCAGAGTTCCGTTTTGTATAAGGATTGTAGCGACCGCACCCAAACCTTTGTCTAATCTGGATTCAATTACAACACCACGCGCATTGGCATCGGGATTAGCTTTGAGATCAAGGACATCGGCAGCAACAACAATCTCATCAAGTAAATTATTTATTCCTTTACCGAATTTTGCAGAAATCTCCGCCGCCTGATATTTCCCTCCCCACTTTTCAACCAGAATATTATAATCCGATAACTGGGTATAAATAGCATCTACATCGACGGATGGTTTATCTATCTTATTGACGGCGATAATTATTGGCACGTTTGCATTGCGAGCATGATCAATCGCTTCTAAGGTTTGAGGCATAACCCTGTTATCGGCAGCAATTACCAAAACAACAATATCTGTGACCTGCGCTCCCCGGGCACGCATTGCAGTAAACGCTTCATGACCTGGTGTATCAAGAAATGTAATCTTTGCACCGTTGTAGTCTACTTCATAAGCGCCAATATGTTGTGTGATTCCACCCGCTTCACCCTCGGCAACTTTAGTTCTGCGCAAGTAGTCTAATAATGTTGTTTTGCCATGATCCACATGTCCCATTATGGTTACAACCGGTGAACGTGCTGAAAGGTTTTCATCAGAAATGATATCTTCAATTGCTTCTATCTCTTCTTCTTGAACAAATTCAACTTCAATATCGAATTCCGCAGTCAATAATTCTATAGTATCTGCATCCAAACGCTGATTGATCGAAATTAACATTCCCATTTCAAGACAGCGTTTGATAACGTCCTGCACGGGTATTTCCATAACATTGCTTAATTCAAGGGTTGTCAGATACTCAGTAACCTTAATGATAGATGTCTCACCTTCAGCAACATCCTTATCGTGACCTTTAATATGATGTCGTCGTTGTTTTCCAGCACCGGTTATCTGAGCAAAAGTCTGCTTAATAGTGGCTGCAACTTCCTTTTCATCAACCTTGCGTCTTTTTGTGGTTTTTCCTTTAGGAATCTCAACAGTTGGTGCATCAGTTTTGGATTTTCTTCTTCGCTTTCTCTTTTTATCCGGTTTAATAGCAGTAGCTACTCCCGCCTTTTTCCCCTTAGTTCTTTGCTTCTTTTGATCTTCGGTTTCTCTAAGTAATTTAGATTGAACCTTTGTATCAACGGCGCTTTTCTTATCCTTATCATCCTCTGTTTCAACACGCTTTCGTTTAAGCCGCTTTCGGGCTGGTTTCTTGAAGGGTTCGTCGCGCTTAACTTCCTTTTCTTTTGGTTCTTTCTTTACAGGTGCCTGTTCAATAACTTTTAGTGGTTTGACTTTTGGTAATTCAACCTTAAGTCTTAACGACGTATCGGTTTTACCCTCATCAACGGCTCTAATCAATTTTTTGGCTTCTTCAACAACACCGTTCTTCAACGCTCTTCGATTCTTACCGGATCTCCTTCTTCTTCGCGACCTTGAAACACGTTTTTCATCCTTCTTTGGTTTTTCAGTTACAACATCATCTTTAATAATTTTTTCAGGTTTCTTCTCTTTTACATCTTTTTCATCTTTAACTTCTTTTTCCGGTGTAAGCTCGGTCTCAACTGTTCGTTTTTCAGCAATAGCCTCTGTTCTTACGACTTCATCCTTTTTCTTCGATCTGGTTTCCTTCTGTATATCCTTTTTCTTATCCGGTTTAATTTCTGTTTCCGGTATATCCTTTGACTTAACAATAGACGGTATTTCTACCGTTTTCGGTTTAGCCGGCTCATCGATAACGCTCAACCCATCAGATTTTGGAAGCTCAAACTTTTTCTTTTTTTCTTCCTTCGTAACATCCTTTGTAGCAATTATCTTATCTAATTCCTCTTCACGCAGTTTTTGAGTATCACGTTGTTTTTCTTCTTTAAGTGAAACAACCTGCTCACTTTGGTGTTTAATGAATTTTGCTCGATCAAATTTCTTTAGACACTCGACATACATCTCCTCAATCACAAGCGTCATCTTCTTGCGAACCATGTCATACCCAAGCGAATCAAGGTGCTCTACAATAGTTTGAGTCTCCACCCTGAGTTCTCTGGCTAATTTATAAACTGGAAGTTGTTTAAATCCTTCGATCATTAAATTTGATTTGTTTTAACTGTTTGTAATTAGTTATTATAGTTGTAATCCAAGGTTATCTCTATACGAATAATGAAGGCAAATAATCTAAAAATCAGATTCTTATTCGCTTTCTTCAAAATATCCGTTTAATACTTCGATTATTAAATCAACTGTTTCCACATCTATACCAAGAACCTCCTGCAACGTTTCTTTATCAGTATTCAATACATCTTCTGCTGATTTATATCCTGAATTTTTAAGTAATTCTAAATATTGTTCTTCCAATTCTTCAACGTCATCAAGGTTTAATTCTTCCTGATAATAATCGCTGGACTTTACCGGTTCAATCTCATATCCTGAGAGTTGTGAAGCTAATCTGATATTTTGTCCTTTCTTACCAATAGCCTGAGCAATCTGGTCATCTTGAATCACTGCCAATACCTTATTGCCGCCCTCAAGGAAGACTAAATCCAATGGAATTACAGGGGCAAGAGAGCGTCTTACCATTAATTCCGGATCTGTAGTCCAGTGAATGATATCTATTTTCTCTTTGTTTAATTCCTTAACAATAGCCTGTATGCGCATTCCTTTCATACCGACACATGCTCCAACGGGATCTACCCGTTTATCATTTGAATCAACGGCGATTTTTGTACGATCTCCGGCTTCACGAGCTATTGTCTTAATCTCAACAACACCGTCAAATATTTCCGGAACTTCAAGTTCAAATAAACGCTTAACGAAATTAACACTCCTACGCGATACAATTATTTCGGGTTCCTTGTTATCTCGTACAACATCGAGAACAATAGCCTTAATTGAATCACCACGCCTGTAACGTTCACTATACACCTGTTCGGAACGCGGCATAATAACTTCCGTTCTATCAATATTTAGCTTAATATCAAATCTGGTTATCTGGTGAATATCTCCGATAACAATCTCACCGACTCGTTCAATGAATTCATCATAAAGCCTATCTTTCTCGATTTCACGAAGGCATTGTATCAGGTGTTGTTTTGCAGAAATAATAATTCTTCTACCAAATTCTTTCTCATAATCAACAGTAATCATCGTTTCTTCACCTACTTTAGCATACGGGTCTAATGTTTTTGCTTCGCTTAAAGCGATCTCAATTGATGAATCAACTACTTTATCATCGTCGACAATCATCTTAATACATTGAATTTCTATATCACCTTTATCAACATTAAAGATGACCTCAAAGTTATCTGATTGACCATACTTTCGTTTTACCATTGACAGGAAAACAGACTCTATAATATTTTCAAAAGCCTCTTTTTCTATTCCTTTTTCACGCAGAAGTAAAGAAACTGCGTCAACAATCTCGTGTTTCATTAACTTTCCAAATAATGGTGTTTGAGGTTTAGGGTCTGTTTTGGTTTAAAGCCGTTTAAATTCAATTACTACTTTAACTTCGGATAATTGCGTTAAAGTAAAATCTATTATTACTTTGTTAATTTCAATTTGTATTAATCCATCATCTTGAACCGCTGTCAAGCGTCCTTGTATTGGCTTGCTGACTAATATACTATCATTGTGTTGATCATTATCAAGCGTTGCGTCAGGTGTTAATATCTGATGCAACACTGTTAGCTCCTTGACTTGCAAACTCGACAATGCACTTGCCTGAAACTTTATTAGCCTGCCAATATTCTTACGAAACTGCCATAGTTCTGATAAAGGACGATCCAAACCCGGAGATGATACAATTAATTTGTAATCACCGGGGCTCCAATTCTGCATATCGAGCAAATCCTGAATATGCCTGCCAATACCGGCATAAGCATTGACAGTGATATCCCCGTCTTCCCTATCAAGAAACAATTGTATTAAAGGACGACCTGCTCGTCCTGACACCTTTACATCAAATAGATGCAGATGTTCCTCAATGAGATACGGTTTTACTAATTGCTCAATATCATAAGCAGAAATCACTAATATACGCCTCTGGAAATTACTCCTATTCTAATATCCCTTGTTTGAATAGGTTTTATAATAGAAAGAGTGGGTTTAATACCCACTCCATCGTTAAAAGATAAGTTCCTGATACACTTTATGCAAGCTTATTTAAGGCATAAATTCTATTTCCTCAAGTTCAGTCCGTGCTTTACTGACAGCTCTGGATTTTGGATATTCCGTTATTATCCTAAGCAAAGCACCTCTTGCTTTCTGATAATTCCTCGTCTCTTTATAACTTTTTCCCGCTTCTAAAAGACTATAAGGTGTATTAAAATTTTCCGGGAAACTCGATGCGCCTTCACTAAAATAATTTGCTGCTTCTTCGTATTCACCTTGACCAAAGTATATTGATCCCAATGAATAAAACGCTCCGAAGGCTAAATAATCCTGATCAGAATGTTTATCAATTACCTTGCGATATTCAACAATCGCCTCGGTAATCTCACCACGTTGTTCATGTACTCTTGCTTTTATCATTATCCCCTCAGCCGAGGCTTTAGTTCGGGGATAATCCTCTAATAGGATATTTATATGCGTAAGCGCTTCATCCAGACTTCCTCTTCCATAAGCGTCACGAGCTAATAGCCCTTCAAAAGCCGCCTGTTTTTCTTTAGAAGCATTTAACACCGTAACTATCGTGCCAATCCCAAAAACAACAACAATTGCCAGGATTGCATATAGCAACCGTCTACTATTCTTTTCAATAAAAGACTGAACACTATCTGTATAGTTGATGAATTTATCTTCTCTGATTTTCGCTCGTACCAGACGTTTTCTTGGTTTAAGCATTTTGGGTTATATCTCCGGATAATTATTTTCTTAAGCTTGTTAATATAGTAATTTATTCTGATTTATGCAATGTTATTAATCTTTATTGTTTGATTGTTTGATTGTTTGATTGTCTCATTGTCTCATTGTTTCGTTGTTTCGTTGTTTCGTTGTTAATGCTGTAATGCTATATTGTTGTATTGCTGTATCGCTAACAATATAGCAATACAGCAATCCAACAATCAAACAATAAAGCAATATTTTCAAGACATTTCATCCATAACTTTCAAGAGCATTTTATCAAGTTGTTCCTCACCTGCAACGACCTCCATACTTGATTCTAAGTAATATGCCGGTAGAAAACGCAGGATAGGTGGGAGCTTCAGAGCATCCTTGGCGGTTGTAACCAGCCACTCGGAATGACTGCGGACAAAATGAGCGGATATGTAATTCAGATGGCGTTTGTTATAAGGACAATGATCGGACATCGGAAGACACTTCACCAGATCAGCGCCCAAATCCTCAATGGTTTTAAAGAATGAATCGGGCTTGGCAATACCGGCAAAAGCTGTAACCTTCTTTCCGGCAATCTCTTCCGGTGCAAGGAGTTCGGTTTCATCAAAACGTCGCCAATACTTCGGAACTAATTTTGTCACTATTACAGGCTTCTCAAGCAATTCCTGTAATTTGTGTGCACGTTCGGCAAGTTCTTCATCGTTTCCTTTTGCTTTTGAAAGTACAATTAAATCCGCTCTTTTCAACGCTGATGCAGGTTCCCTTAAATATCCGGCAGGCAGTACTCTGCGATTACCGAGTGGATTGCCAGCATCGAGCAGTACAATATCCAGATTCCTATGCAGCCGACGATGCTGAAAACCATCATCGAGTAATATCAGCTTTACGCGAAGATTTTTAACCGCATATTCAGATCCACGAACACGCTTTTTATCAACTACTACAGCAACGCCGGGCGCCGATTTACAAATCAAAACCGGTTCATCGCCAGCAAATAAGTAATCAAAAAACTGACGCTTACCATCACTAACCACCAGAGTTTCGCTCGCGCGCCCTTTATAACCACGGCTTATAACCCCAATCTTGACCTTTTTCGGAGAACGAAGTCGCTTAATCCTCTCGGTTAAATGTATGACAAAAGGCGTTTTCCCTGTCCCCCCTACCGACAGGTTGCCAACGCTGATAACCGGCGCATTGACACTATAGGTTTTAAACACACCAATATTATATAACCGATTGCGTAACGCAACAACAGCCTGATAGAGAATGCTAATGGGCCATAACCATCCCTGTGGTTTCATATATGAATATCCATAGTTTTATTCATCTTTCATAATTCGTAATTCGTCATTCGTTCTTCATCCTTCCATCAACTTCCTGTTCAATATCTATCAGAGCTTGACGGATTGTATTACGATATTTATCCACTTCTTCTTCAGTGCCAATTCGTCTGGGCACTGAAATCGGTTCACCGACCAGGATGAGTCCTTTACTGAAGGGTTTCATTATCATAAACTTATCCCAACTCCGAGCCCTCCAGCAAGGTGAAGCAGAGTAACTGAGCGGTATAATCGGTGCGCCTGAAATTCTCGCCAGGTGAAGAACACCATCCCTATGATGATGACGGGGACCAGTTGGACCATCCGGGAAGATTGCTACTCTCTTGCCCGATTTTAAATCCTTACTCATTGCAATGAAACCTTCTCTGCCACCTTTGCGAGGAGAACCGCGTCTTACGATGTATCCCAATCGTTTTGCTATGCTTGCAATAAACTCTCCATCACGGTGTAAACTGGCAAGCGATGACATTCCCTGGTGTCTGAAATGGTATATCGGCAGCAGCATTCGACCATGCCAGAGAGCAAGAATGACTCCTTTACCTGTCTTTTCAGCATCAAAGATATGTTCTTCATTTTCTATCTTATATCGACAGAGAACACCAAATAGTTTGATTAACAACGGACCCAGCAAACCGGCTAATGAAAAAAGAAACCGATCCTTAAATGAATGTTTATCTTTTGTTATTTTTTTGTTTATCATTTAATTCCATTGAATAAGCGTTCTGAGTGTGCGCTTCAGCGCGTGATAGCTATATTCATCATTCTAAAGACTTTACGCGCTGAAGCGCGCACTCAGAACCATTCTTCAGTACACTTAGACAAAATCATCAATCCTGCCATCAACCGGAGGCGCAGGAATCCCTTTCAAATAACGCATAATTTCACCCACGAGATACAACGATCCTGTTGCCAGAAGAATCTCTCCTTCACCTGTATCTCTTCTTGCCATTTCAAACGCTGTCGGAACATCTCGACAGGAGATAACGGATACACTGGCGCTATCTGCACTGGTAAACAGTTCGTCCTGCGACATACCTTTAGGGAATGTTAATGGCGCAACATAAACCTGCTCTGCTATTTCACCTAATAAATGCAACATACCCTCAACCGGTTTGCTGCGCATTGCTGAGAAAATCACTCTATATTTCAAATTAGTTGTTGTGTCAGGTGTTAACACCTGACACAACAACGGGTCTAACAAAGATTCCAGTAACACTTTCATTGATAGTAAATTATGCGATCCGTCCAGAATAATCGCCGGTTGTCCGCTAATATACTGCATTCTCCCCTGCCAGCGAATCTTCTTTAAGCCGGTTCTAACAGCTTCAGGTGAAATATTAAAACGCATTTTATTAAGCTGCTCGATTGCGATAAGCGCAGTAGAAACATTATCAAGTTGAAATCTGCCTGTCAGGTTAAAATAAATATCACCTTGCCCCAACCAGGCTCTTGAACTCCGGATATTTTGTCCCTTGAAACTGCTCGCTAACAGTTTGAATTCTGATTGACCGGGTGCGAAAGTAAGCTGAGTAGATACTTTTTCGGTGCGTTCAACAAGTTCCTCTTTGGCATCAGCAACCTGTTGAGCCGAGACAGCCGGAACATCTTTTTTTATTATATATGCTTTATCGGCGGCAATGGCGGAAATCGTATCACCAAGCACATCAGTATGATCCAAGCCAATAGGTGTTATAATTGATAATACCGGGTTAACAACTACAGTTGCATCCAATTTCCCGCCTAAACCGGCTTCGATGACGGCAACGTCAACGTTCCTCCTGGCAAACCACAACAATGCAGCAGCAGTAAGATGTTCAAACACCGTACGGTATGCAACGTTATTATTTGATTGTGAGATTAATGGAACATTAGCTATCTGATTAATAAGCGAAGCAAAATCTCTCTTTGAAATAATCCGACCATCTATACGAAGACGTTCGCGTACCGTAACCAGATGTGGTGACGTATAAAGACCAACTTTATAACCAGCGGCTCTCAAAATAGAGGAAACAATAGCAGCAGTTGAACCCTTACCTTTTGTTCCAGCTATATGAATTATTGGGTAGTTGTTTTGCGGATTACCCAAATCACCGAGGAGTGCACGAAAGCGTTCAATATCTCTAACCTTTGTATTGAAATGAGGCTCCGGCAAGCGTTCGAAGTTGATAAAGGAATTCAGATAGCCAACAGCTTCTTGATAGTCCAAATTTGCCTTAATATGAAGTGAATTAAATAAAGCGCTGTAATAGGTATTCTTTGACAATAATATAAAAGAAAGAACTATTTAAAACAATATGAGAACAACGTTGATGTATTCAAGAATCAAACTAATCCTGAAGCGAACTGCTTATGTCTTGAATCTGTTTCAGTAATTTGGATTTTAAGGTTTTGTTGGTGCGGTGAGGAGTTGCGATCGTTGTTTGGTTGCTAAGTAGAACGAAAACTATGCTCTTGATTTTTAAGGATAATAACGTAATATACAGCTAAATATGGACCGGCGTCAGACCATTCCGGTGTAAGAACCTGTTAGACTCTGCAAACTTTCTTTTTTTACTATTGTTACCACGATCCCATTTTAAAAAGACGACCGCTATCACCTTCATCATGAAGCCGAAGAACAATCTCTGAATCTTTAAAAAAAGGATCTAAATTTGTGGACTTATCTGGAAGATCTGAGTCTATCAGAGTTATAATGTGTTGAATACCCAAATCAGAATATTCGCGAATTACTTCTAACAAATTCTCCTTCTTCCGATCATCCCAAGATTCAAATAAACCATCGTGAAACACAAAACGAGGATAGTTTCCATCTAAGTGAATTCTCAAAAGAGAGAGATCAAAAGCGACACACAAAAGTTTCTTATAAGAGTGACCTGAACCAGCACTTGTAGCCTTTTCTGACTCGTCATTTATTTCTGGAATAAATTCTAAATGACCTTCTTTATTTATTGGTGTTTCAAGGGTTGCTTGTTGATTAATGACTTTCACAACTATGTCATTGAAATATATTCGTAATGAAGAAAATTGACTTGCCTTCTCCCGATTTTGTTTCTCAACGTCATTCTCTATTTCGATTTGGAGTTCTTCTTTTGCTCTCTTTATATTGCGAATTTGAGCGCGCAATTCTTGCAGTCGATGTAGGTGCTTTCTTTTAATATTCAGAAGACTTATTTCAGACTTCAGTGTTATTAATTCATCTGATATAAACCTGTACTTGTCAAATACATCACTGTCACTTAGATAGGAAAGTGATTCTGTTCTGATTGTATTTAACTCATTTAGTTTAGCGTTTGTTTTTTTAAGTTCAGCTTTTAATTCACCAAGTTCCTCTTCAAGATAGCGACTACGCTCTACCGTGATTGCACGATTAAATTCAATTAATTGATCAAAGTCCTTGAGAATTTGTCCAGCAAAAACAATTCCTGCCTCTTCGAACAGAGCTTCTGCTTTTGAGGAAGTGAACAACAACCTTTCAGCAGCTAATGAGTTGCTAATCTTCCTAATATTGTGAGAGATTGAATAACGTTCAGCATTAAATTGATTAATTTCAGCGTCTAATTTATCAACGATCAACTTTGTTTTTTCTTTGTCAATCTGTTTAAAGTCGAATTGATCCAGTAATCGTTGTTTCTTTTCTGCATCATTCTGCTTTAAGAGTAGGATGTTCTCAATTTTACTAATGTCTTTGACTGACCCACCTAACTCATTCTTATTGATAATTTCCTCAGACAACTTCGCATTTAGCTCATCTTCCCTTTCATAATGATCTTTTAGGTTTTGATAGTTGAAACCGATCAAATGAGCGAGGAATGGTTTCCAGTCCGAATGCTTTCCTTTAAACTTTTTGAGTTGAAACACATCACTAAAATCTTCCTGAGTTCTTAATAAATATCCAGCTATTTTCCTGTATTTCCAAGGTTTAAGATCACTCAGGTTGAGAATGCTATCTAAAAGTTCACAAGCCCTTTTAAATGGTACAGATAGGTGATCCCACGACATATCAGGCAAGTCGCTGAAGTCTTGTTTTTCTTTATCATGTCTTCTAAAATCTATCTTAGTAGCATTTTCAACACCTCGCCGAATGGTGATATAAGAACCCTCCAAGAGTTCTACCTCAAGGTAGAATACAAAGTCGCTGAAACGATCTAAGTGTTTAAATAGGAAAAATGACTTGTCCTTCCCGGCGAGCAAACAAAAATCTATGAGCGAACCAAGAATAGTTTTACCTAAGTTGTGAGTATCTTCCTCCTGCTTTTCAGGAAGCCTAATCTCAGCAAGAATTACATTCAGCCCGGGTAGAAATTTAATTGGTGGAAATACTTCAGGTTTGTTACTATAAAGTTTGGAGAGTTTCATTTGGGACCCAGGTACTCAAATGAGTCTGTTTTCGGGTGATATTCAATCAGACCGAGCAAATAAAGAAAATTCAATGATGGTAAGAATAAGGCATTCCCTCCTTTTACATGCTTACTAATCATCACTCTAAGATCGTTGAATTCTTCCAGTCTTTGTTTTTTTAATCTTGAAATCAGGAGCATAGCTACATATATCACAGTGCGATCAGGGTGTGCATGTTTACTGGGTCTAAGCATCAGAATTTTCCCCAAGGTCGCAGTTCCAATACATGTAAAAAAGAACAGATCTTGTTAATCTTCTATTTCTTCCCAAGACAGGATCGCGATTGAAGAGAAAATCAAACAGGTAGTTCATTACATCATCGAACAACTGAAAATCACTACGTTTTGCTATCACTTTCAGTTGGAACTCCTCAACAGTGGAATTATACTTTTCAAGCATATCATTGTTCTCAGGGTTTGCTAAGAATTCCTTAATTTGAGGAGTTTCTTTAAGATAATATTTTCTAAGCATTTTAGCATATTCTGCACTCATTCTATTTATTATGTTCTTTTCCTCATAGGATACTCTGTCAGTTGGTACATCCTTAAGATCGATTTTTAAAGTACTCATTTGATCCGACAGAGCCTCAACCACCTCAGCCAATTCCTCCGGACTCACAATCAAAGGTGAGTCCAAAGGATCAACATTAGCTATCTTGGCTGCATCAGGAAATTGATTTAACCAAAGTTCAAGCTGTTTGATATCACATAATTGAATCGACTGTTCGGGTATATCGCACTCCACCGATATATAGGATCGGATGTTTGATTCACTTAAACCTGTTAGTCTCCGATTGGAAAAAAGCATGTAATTATCAAGTTCACCACCCTTTCGGAGTTTCTTAATACGAGAAATTTCTTTCAGAATAATTGAATCACAATTATCTTTACTGAAAAAATACGGATCCGAAAAACTCTTATTCAAACCATTCGTATGTTTTGCCTGAACGATAGTTGTTCCTATCCAGGGATCAGCTTTGCTCGGGATCAGTTCTGCTGTACCAACGAATTTCGCGTCTCGTCCTCCATCCGGTCCAGTTGCAAATCCCTGCGCTCCTGCCCCAAGTAAAAAATGGCACAATGCAACGATCAAGTCCTCAAACTGATTTGGACTCAGATCCGCATAAGAATATTTCATGTTTTATTTTTCCATTAATGTAAGGGACAAAGTATTCATTGATCTTCACTTAGTGAAATAGTAAATTTTCAAGCTATTTCAATTCAGTAATATAATAAAACATTCATTTCAAATGCAAGTTTTACCAAATATAATTTGCAAAACCAATCCTAAAATAATCTATCAACATCCTACTATTTTTGAAAAACCTTGCGCGCTTCCATCGTCAACCAGACTTTACCAAACACGCCAACAACCAAATAACACATCCAAAGCGCATCCATTTTACTCTCCTATTACCACTCCCTGAAAAATCATTCGCGCTGTGAGAATAGTACATATCCAACAATACCAATTACTTCCCCTTCCTACCATACGCCCAAATAAATCCAAAAGCAAACCCACCAATATGCGCCCAATGAGCTATATTATCATTCGGCGTTGTATAAGCTGCGATAAACTCCCACATTATCCAGATACCTATAAACCAGTAAGCTCGCAATCTAAAGAAAATCGGGTAGAATATCAATATGAAAACACAACGGATGCGAGCCTTTGGGAAACGAACCAGATAACTTCCCATTATGCCAGCCACTGCGCCTGAAGCGCCAATTAGCGGGATTTCAACTCTCCAGAATGTAAACAAAGCGTGGGTGAAATTACCAATAATTCCAGCTAACAAGAATATCAATAAAAACTGTATACGACCGTAACGATCCTCGATGTTATCACCGAACAACCATAGAAACCACATATTGCTTATGAGATGAAGCAGATTTGCGTGAAGAAATATCGATGTAATAATAGTGTATGGTTGTTCTATTATTTTACGCGGCAAAAACCCCAGATTTGCGGTAACTGAGTCTATTCCTTCTAACTTAAAGAAGGTAAAAAAATAAAGAATAACGTTTACGCTGATAAGAGTTAAGGTTAGATAGGGAAATTTGAATGATGGAGTCTCATCACGGTATGGAATTATCAAGGGGCTTCCCCAAGGCTTTATTGGCAAGCAAAACTTCGGCTATCTGAACTGCATTCGTGGCTGCGCCCTTGCGAAGATTATCCGCTGAAATCCAGAATGCGAGACTATGACGACCACGATCCCGACGTATCCGACCTATTAGAACGTCATCCCGACCTGCTGCATTGAGCGGCATTGGATATTGATTGTTTTCAGGATCGTCAATCAGAGTTACACCGGGGGCTTCATCAAGTATCTCTCGCGCTCTTTTAATATTAACACTCAACTTGAAATCGGCGTGAACAGCAAGCGAATGACCGATTAACACAGGCACTCTTACTGAAGTAGCTCGAATTGGCAAACGTGGCAATGCAAGAATTCGACGTGTCTCGTTTATCATTTTCTTCTCTTCACCACTGAAGCCACTACTGTTTGATCCTATCCAGGGAATGACATTATATGCTATACGGTGCGGAAATGTCGTTGGTTCGGCATTATCATCTTCGAGTTCACGTCCAAGCGCAATCATACCATCCTTACCGGCGCCGGATACGCTTTGAAAACTCACGGCAGTGAACCCTTTTAATTTATATGCCCCGTTGAGAGGCGACAGAGCAGTTACAAGCGGAATGGTTGTGCAATTTGGGTTAGCAATTATTCGATGGTGATTATCAAGTACATCGGCATTGACTTCGGGTACAACTAAGGGAGCATAAGCTTTATTGCGGAAGTATGAGCTTTTATCTATCACAATAGCGCCGCGATGGGCAAACCTTATACCCCAAAAGCGTGCTGTATCGTTATCGGCTGCAATGAAAACCAATTCATGATTCGGAATCTTGCGCTTATTAAGCCTCTCGATGCACAACTGACCAAACGGTGTTTCAACCCATTTACCTTCAGATTCCGGTGAAGCGTAAAGGTGAAGGTCACTAACAGGGAACTCACGCTCGCGCAGAACTCGCACAAGTGTCTTGCCTACAATTCCGGTAGCCCCGATTATCCCGACATTCAGTCTAACGCCGATCTTGGCTACATCTCCCATAAATGTGAACTTTGATTGTTTGAGCATACGTTTTAAATACAAACGGGAACGGGAAATATGGGGACAGTATACCTATTTTTATAAGTAGTGCCTGACCGCCCCCTCCTTTTGTCATTCCCGCTCATTTTGTCATTCCCGCGAAGGTGGGAATCCAGTTTGGAGAGCTTTAAATACTTGAAAATTCTGGATTCCCGCCTTCGCGGGAATGACAAAATGAGCAGGAATGACAAAATGAGCGGGAATGCTAAATACATCAGTATTACATCCTGAAAAGTACTGATTCCCTTTGGAACATCTTCAATACCAAAAACAATCCTGCTGCTGCAAGTATGAAGTTCACCGCCATTGTTACTGCTATTGTTCCCGGATCAACCGTACCCATCAGCGCTTCTTTCATCATCATTGACACGTTTAGCACAGGAACCAGCGCCAACTCCTTACTCAACTCGGTGTCCGGCATTACTGAAGCCATTGCAGGGATAATAACGATAATCATCAAAGGTGATATATAGCTTTGAGCTTCACGATAGCTCTTAGCGAAAAGCGAGAGTGTCATTAGCAATGATGAGAAGATAGCGCCTAACGGAATCATAGCGATTATCATCAACACTACACCTATCGGTTCGATGCTGAAATTGAGTTGTGCTGCTTTTTCCGGCGCCATTCCGATTAAATATACTCCGGCAAACGCCATACTACCAACAGCGAGAGCTGATGTGATAACTGACGCTGTAAACACGGTAAAAAATTTACCCATCACTATGTCCAAACGTGAAACACCAGATACAAGGAGTGTTTCAAGCGTTCCTCTTTCTTTCTCCCCGGCTGTGAGATCAATAGCCGGATACATCGCGCCTGTCATAGCCATAAGGATCACTATGTAAGGCAAAAAGCTGCCGGCAAGAAAACGCCCCATCTGCTCGGCTGAGGCTATGTTCTGTATCATAACAAAAAACGGTTTGATATATCCTGCTGGAAACCCGTGTTTTACGAGATCATCTGTTACTAATTCTGTTCTATGTTGGACTATTATATTTGTTACTTTCCTTGAAGTAGATCGGCTTTTTTCACGCGTGTCATCAGAATACAGACCAATATCAGGGGGTTGCGCTTCACTATCTCTGGATATAAACGAATCAAGAGCCTGGTAAAAACCATCCGGTATAACAACTACTGCATCAATATCTTTTTCCCGAAGCATATTGAAAGCCATTAAAGTGTCTTTTAGACCTGGTAGAACATCAATTCCTTCAACAGAATCAACCTTAGAAAGTAAAATATCCGGCTTCTCTTGTGAAATCCAGGCGACTGTAGAGCGTTGTTCTCTTATCTTCTCAATGCGGCTTTGCATAAATTTCATCATTCCGATAGTCAACAACGGCATAAGGATTATCGGAAACAGAATCATTGATAGGACAGTCCGCCGGTCGCGCAGGATGTCCTTTAACTCTTTGAAGTATACAACGAATGTACTTTTGATGTTCATTTAATTTCCTTAATAAAATTTTACCGCAGAGAACACAGAGGTTCTATTTTAAGGTTGAAGAGCTAACATTACTTTGTTAAGTATCAATATTGGTTTTTATAATTGTTTGAAACATTAAAAGTTCCGCGTAGGGGCCGATTTATCGAGCCCTTTTGCATAAGTAGAAGGGGCTCAATAAATTGGCCCCT
>JAVCDD010000089.1 GCA_030765125.1 Candidatus Hatepunaea meridiana | reverse complement strand
GTGTTTATCTGGATATTAATCCCCTTTTGTCATTCCCGCGAAGGCGGGAATCCAGGAGAAACAATAGGTTACCTGGATTCCCGCCTTCGCGGGAATGACAAAAGGGGGACTTTTCGGTCAGGCACTACTTAACAAAGTAATGTTAGGTGGGGCAGACATTCTTGATTTATGTGTAAAAAGTGATACCACCTGCTGGCAGACACCTCGTCTGACAGCTAAGTACCTGTTATTACAGTTCTATGCTGTCAGACGAGGACGTCTGCCAGCGGGCTTTGTAAGGTTTTTACACATCAATCATTCTTGTCTGTCATCAAACCTGACTGTAACACAATATCAAGACAGTAACGCAGATTATTAAACTTTCTTGTAAACTTAACAAACTTTGATACTAATTTCAGCGTATTTTATTATGAAACAAGTAGCGGAGGCATACGCTACTAATAACGGCACCACTCTAAACAATCAGACAAATAAATGGAAGCAGCAAGCACAAAACAACCCATAATCGAATCTGCCTATCAACATAAAGAAGGTAACCGCATCCGGTGCAGTATCTGTCCGGTTAACTGCAAGCTCAAAGAAGGAGACATAGGTATTTGTGACGGTAGAGAGGTAATTAACGGTAAGTTGATAGCAACCAATTACGCTCAGATCAGTTCCCTTCACCTCGATCCGATGGAGAAAAAACCGCTCTATCACTTCTTCCCTGGCAGTGAAATACTTTCAGTAGGACCAAACGGCTGCAACCTGTCTTGCCCCTGGTGTCAGAACTGGGAAATATCACAGAACAAAATTCCAACCAGAACTGTGCTTCCCAATGACCTTGCAGATATGGTTGATGCGCTGGACGGTATCGGAGTCGCCTACACTTACGCTGAGCCGTTAATTTGGTACGAATATATCCTCGACGCCGGTCGTATCCTTCACGAGCGTGGATTAGTGAATGTTTTTGTAACAAATGGCTACATCAATGCGGATCCGTTAAAAGACCTGCTTACCGTAGCAGACGGTTTTAATATCGATCTTAAATCTTCTGAAAGTCAATGTTATATACAGCAATGCGGTGGTAAACTTGAAGACGTTCAACGCACTATCAGGATGGTCTATGAAGCCGGCAAACACCTTGAAATCACACATCTTATTATAACCGGATTAAACGATGAATTAAACAAAATAGAGCGGGTAGTTGATTGGATCGCAGATATTGATAAGACCATACCTCTGCACCTGTCCCGCTATTTTCCTCATAATAAATATAAAGAACCACCCACCGACCTCCAATTTATGACCGATGCTTACTATCTTGCAAAATCCAAGTTGGATTGGGTTTATCTTGGTAATACTCGATCCGATATTGGTCAGGATAGTCATTGTCCTGAATGCGGTTCAATGCTTGTCAAGAGAACCGGTTATTATACGGAAATAAAGAAGCTTGACGGAGACAGGTGCAAGAATTGTGGTAAGCAGTTGAATTTTAGTGTAGACGTCACAAGGTATAAATAAGAGTTCGAAATCTGGGGACAGCATAACTATTTTATCTTATGCCCTTGCAAAACTTCAGACTTTAAATAAAATAGGTATATTGTCCCAGATTTCGAACTCCAACCTTCCACCCTTGAGATCATAAAGATTTCAAGGGTTTTTTATTATCAGATCAATGATGATTTTTACGACTTCTGTGAAACTTAAGATCTATCAGTTGCGTATATATCTCTAAAAGATTATATTTAATGCTTTCATAGTCAAGCTTGAATATACAACGTTGAATATCTTAAAAAAGAATATGAGATTTATCAAGAAATTCTTAGTTACAGTTATACTCCTTCCCTTCATTCTGTCAATTGCCAATGGATCTGAACTTCAACTTTCGCTTGATCAAGCTCTGTCACTAGCACAGAAGAACGATCTTTCGTTAGCAACCGCTCGTCTGGAGGTTGAAACCGGCGATGCGCAGGTTCGGGAAGCAACATCAGCGGCGCTGCCCAATGTTTCCATTAGCGGTGGTCTTTCCCATTATATGGTTGTTCCAAAGATGTATCTTCCGGATCCTTTTATGGACGGTGGCGGTTGGATCACAATGGGGCTGCCAAACGACGCTAACGCTTCTATTTCGCTGCAACAACCAATCTGGCTCGCCGGTAAGGTTGGAATGGCGCTTAAAGCAGCGCGTATTTACCAGCAGATCGCCAGGGATGGGTTAGTCAGCAACCGCGCTAAACTGAAATCTGACGTCATCAAGGAATACTTTGGGTTCGTCCTGACACAGGAAGTCGTCAAGGTTACTGAAGAAGCGCTCGCACAAGCCCGTCGTCATGCCGAAACGGTGGAACGAATGTTCAATGTAGGAATGGCAAGTGAATTTGATATGCTTCGAGCGCAGGTTGAAGTTCAATCTCTTGTACCGGGAATTGCTAATGCCAGGAAAAACGCTGAACTCGCTCGCATCAGTTTTTGTAACAGGATTGGCGCAAATCCAGATGACAATATCATCCTTACCGATGAACTATCCGATGAAATCAAACAGAGTAGATTACTTGGCAAAACTGAAGCTTTCGACGCCGCTCGAATTGTCCGTCCTGAGTTTAAGGTTTACAATCTTAAGGAAAGACTGGACAAAATAAGCCTTAAGGCTGAAAAGCGGAATATCTATTGGCCTAACTTCACTTTCGGGCTCAATTATCGCCGGAATACTTCAGGGCAAAAAATCAGTGATATGACTGATATTGCCGATTGGCCCGAGACCTTTACCTGGATGTTAAATGCTCAGATACCGCTCTTTGATGGTTTTGCTACTCCGGCTAAAATTCAAAAGGCAAAGATAGTACTGCGCCGCACAAAGATCGAACAAACGCAGCTTGAGCAAAACATCCGGCTGGAAGTATCCCTTACTCTAAGCGAACTAAAACGAGCGCAGGATCAGTTGAACAGCCTTAAAGCCGCACTCGATTTAGCGAAAAGAGCATTGGACATAGCTGAAACACGCTACGAGCAAGGAGTTAGTACAGAATTGGAAGTCCTCGATTCACAACTTGCCCTGCGAAACACTCGTTTGAGTTACTTGCAGGGGCTCTACGATCTTCGTGTAGCAAATGCAGAATACGCAAGAGTCGTGGAAAATGATGACGATTTCGGTGGGAGTAAATAAATGAAAAAATTCATCCTATTCATATTAGCAGCTATTATAATCGGTTTATTAATATATCGCTTTGCTGAGAGACAAAAGGTTGAAAAAACAAGAACTATTGCTAATATCCAAGCTGAGAAAGGTTATCCTGTTGAGGTGGATAAGGTTGCCGTCGGACCATTTCAGATGATCAAACGATTTACCGGAACAATATCAGGTGGAAAGCAATCCGTTGTTGTTTCATCGCTTTCCGAGCATATAAACCGGGTAATGGTTGAAGAAGGTCAATACGTTGAGAAAGATCAGATTATATGTGAATTATCCAGCGATAATCCCTTAGCCAGTCATAATCAAGCAAAATTAGCGCTTGCTAATACTGAAAAGGAGCTTGTGCGTATTCAGCAGCTCTATGATGAAGGCGCTATTTCCGAACAGATACTTGACGGCGTTACGCTCCAACGCAATCTGGCTGCCGAGGGTCTGGCATCTTCGGAAAAACTGCTCTATCTAAGAGCGCCTTTCGCGGGGAAGATCACCGAACTTGAGGCTGAAGTTGGGAAACTCATTTCTCCAGGTATGCCCGTAGCAAAGATAGTCTCAAACGAAAAAGCGCGAGTGCAGGTGCAGATTCCAGCACAGGATCGTGAATTAATTAAGTCTGGCGCTGCTTGTGAAATATCTACCGACGGCGCAACAATTAGCGGGAAAGTAAAACGGATTTCCACATCGGCTGATCCGGAAGATCGTAGTTTCACCACCTGGATCAACCTCAGTGAGAAAACAAAAAGTTACAATTTTAGCCCGGGTCTGATGGTTGATGTTTCTATCAATATCCTTGACCTGAAAGAAGCTGTTATCGTAACCCCCGATGCGCTTATACGTGAAGGCGAGAAGTGGTTCATCTACTCTGTTAATGGAAATCAAGTTATGCTGCACAACGTTGAAATTGGCGGGCAGACAGCAGATGCTATTATGATAAAATCCGGCATTGATCCAGGAACAATCGTTGTAACCCGCGGAGCGAATCTGTTATACGACGGAGCGCAGATACGAATTGTTACACGATGAAGCCGGATTTTATCCTCGGCGTGTGGCACGGGCTACTTGTTGCCCGTGTTTCATTACTGCTTATCTACATCGTAAGGTAAAGAGACACGGGCAACAAGTAGCCCGTGCCACACGCCGATGGAAAAACATCCCGATACATCGGGACGAACTCTAAACTCACTATCAAGAAAACCTTTATATAAAACATGAAACTTGCCGACATATCTATCCGCCGTCCGGTTATGATGACGATGGTCATTTTCTCATTCGTGGTCATCGGGCTCTTCTCGTTAACCAGATTAGGTATAGACCTCTTACCGGAAATCGAACTTCCTTATGTTATTGTTTCAATTATCTACCCCGGTGCCGGTCCGGAAGAGATGGAAACACAGGTAGCTGAACCGATTGAAGAAGAGGTCAGCGCCATTGGCGGCGTCAAGCATGTAACATCGTTCGCTCAAGAAGGGCTTACGATGATAATAATCGAATTTAACCTGGAAATGGACGTTGATATAGTAGCGATTGACGTTAGGGATAAGGTCGACCAGCTCCGTTATAAATTGCCTGAAGATATTTTAGATCCGATCATCCAGAAGTTCGATATCGGAGCGTTTCCTATCATTAACCTTGCTGTTTCCAGTTCGCGCCCCCTCGACGAAATCTATGAGCTTGCTGATAATGTAGTAAAACCCGGACTCTCCCGCGTTCGCGGGCTTGCTGATATTCAGTTGACCGGCGGACTTGAGCGCGAAATACAGATAAACTTATCGCGACGCAAACTTCGCGCATATAATCTGTCTCCGCAAGTAGTTTCGGGAATGATTGCTTCTGAAAACCTGAACATTCCCGCTGGACACATAACAGAAGGTAAAAAAGAAATAACGGTTCGCCTGGCTGGTGAATTCAACGATATTGAACAAATTAAGAACATTGAAATTCCAATTGGCGAGGGAAAAAGTGTCAAATTAGAGCAACTCGGCTGGGTTGAGGATACTTTTGCAGAGCAGCGCGAACGAGCCAGGTTTGCCGGTGAAGCATCTGTTGGTGTTTCGCTTATAAAACGTTCAGACGCCAACACTGTTGAGGTAGCAAAAGCTGTTTTTAAAGAAATCGAGAAAGTTCAACAATTGCTGCCGGATGACGTCAGGCTCGATGTAGCACGTGATATGTCGCAATTCATCCAGGATTCAGTAGATGACGTATTCGGCAATATGATAATCGGTATTCTCCTGACCGTTATCGTGCTCTATCTGTTCCTTCACAGCATCCCGATTACGCTGATAGCTGCTGTTTCAATGCCTGTATCCATCATTTCCACCTTTATACTGGTTGATTTCGCAGGATTTACGCTGAATATGATGTCGCTAATGGGATTAGCTATATCTGTCGGAATCCTGGTAACTAATTCGATTGTGGTTCTGGAAAATATAATACGGTATCGCCTCAAAGGACTTTCCCTCGCTGAATCAGCCTCTAAGGGTACAGGTGAAATCGCCGTAGCGGTAGCAGCAGCAACTCTGACCAATATTGTGGTTTTCCTGCCGATGGCTTTTATGTCCGGCATTATAGGACAGTTCTTCAAACAATTTGGATTGACGGTTGCGTTCGCTACTCTCTTCTCACTACTCGTATCCTTTACATTAGCGCCGATGATGGCATCTATAACAATCAGGCGCGGTGTTTATGCTGCATTTGTTATAATAGCTTTCATAGTTACATACTGGCTGCTTGGAATCGATCAAGCATTAATCTTATTGTTAGCTTTGGTTCTGGGGGCGTTGGCACATTTCTATGGATTGTTAAATAAGTTCGCTAAAGCCTGGGATAGGTTCTATAACAATCTGGCTTTAGATTATAAGAACTCACTCAAGTGGGCTTTAAAACACCGCTTTATCGTTCTGGGAACCGTTACTCTTTTATTTATTGGAAGCTTATCTATTCTCGGTCTTGGATATATCGGTTCTGAGTTTATGCCTAAAACCGACGAAGGCTCGTTCTCTATCAATGTTGAAATGCCGATAGGAACAACGCTCAATGAAACCGACCGTATAGTAAACGAGATCAGCCAGCGTGTGATGCAGCAGGAGTATGTCAAGAGCGTTTATGCGGCTACCGGAAAATCTGAAGGCAGCTTTTTTGGCACGGGCGAGGGAACCCACATGGGATCAATCGTTGTCCAGATGGTTGAAGAAAACCTCCGACCTATTAAAACGTCTGAATTAATCAAAGATATCAGACCTCAACTTATCGATCTTCCTGGCGCCAAGATCAATATCAAAGAAACATCCTCTATGGGTGGTGGTGGTGGAGAGTCAGACCTCCAAGTTGAGATTACCGGTTACGATATTGATTACCTGAATACCATAGCGGACAGTTTGATTGTAGAGATAAAGCATATCGGAGGAATGGTCAACGTTGAATCAAGCTGGAAAACAGGTAAACCGGAACTTAAACTGACACCCAGGCGAAGTCATCTTGCAGACCGGGATCTATCTCCAGCAATGGTGGGGATGACATTAAGAAGCTTGCTTGAAGGCGAGGTCGCTTCGAAATTTAGAGATGAAGGCGAAGAATATGACGTCCGGGTGCAGCTTGACAAAGCGGAAATCGAACGCGCAGTCGACGTCGGCGATGTTTACATCAAAGCTGGAGATAATCAGATACTTCTCAGCGAACTCATCAATAGCGAATACACTGAAGGACCAACTTCAATTTCCCATAAGGACAAACAACGTATGGTTGTTGTTTCCGCTGACCTGGCCAGCGGCGTTATTGGCGATAAAGTCAAGGTTCTTAGAAAATATACCGATAACATAGAGCTAAAACCCGGTTATAGAATCAACTTCGGTGGCGAGGCTGAAATGATGCAGGAAGCATTCACTGAATTATTCAAAGCTCTCATCCTGGCAATCATCCTGACATATATGTTGTTGGCAGCTATACTTGAGTCATACAAACATCCTTTCACAATAATGCTGACTCTGCCACTCGGTCTGGTAGGCGTCATTCTGGCTTTATTTATCACCGATAACACCATCAGTATTCTTTCATTGATGGCGTTGGTTATGCTGGTAGGGATAGTCGTAAACAACGGAATTCTGCTTATAGATTACATAAACCGCCTCAGGAAAGAGGGCTATGGGCTCGATGACTCCATTATCGAAGCTTGTCCGGTTCGTTTACGACCGATAATAATGACCAACATCGCTACAGCGCTTGGAATGCTACCGTTAGCGTTAGGCATCGGTTCAGGTGGTGAGATGCGCGCGCCAATGGCTATCGTAGCTATCGGAGGATTGATTACTTCAGCAGTGTTTACACTGTTCGTTATTCCGGTGATTTATCGGGTTTTTGAGAGGGAATGAAGAGTCTTTGAGCTTTAGGCTCTGGGCTTTGGGCTTGGAAACCCCAAAGGGGTTGAATATGAATAGCCGTAGGTGAAACCTACGTAGCACAACAACCCAAACCATCCAACCCCGAAGGGGCGAATAAACAGGATTTATGAAGCGTTATCTTATTCGATCCCTTCGGGAATGCTTAGTAATTCACAGCAGATTAAACTGATTAAGCAGATAAAAAAATTCAATTGTGTCAGGTGTTAATATCTGACACAACTGGGTTATATTTTCTCTGTGCCCTCTGCGTTCTCTGCGGTAAAAAATAAAACAATTTAGGATTATGACAGAAAATATCAGACATCACGGTAAAGTTGTAAACTTCCTTAGCCGTAGAGGTTACGGATTTCTACAAAGCGATGATGGCAAAGAAGTATTCGTTCACTACAGCGACATCCGCGGAAAACAATTTCGCACGCTGGTGAACGGTGAAGAGGTCGAATTCGGCATCATCTCCGGACCAAAAGGTCTTCAAGCAACTGACGTCCACCGTTTAAATCCACCTCCGGAAGAAGAACTGGTTGAGCCTATCGATTCGGAGCGGAAGTGGTAAGTAGGCTTTAGTCTTTTGTCTTTAGTCTTTTGGAAATGAACAATAGACTTACAGTAGCATTACTTTGTTAAGTAGTGTCTGACCGGAAAGCCCCTTTTTTGTCATTCCCGCGAAGGCGGGAATCCAGATAAATTATTGTTTCTCCTGGATTCCCGCCTTCGCGGGAATGACAAAAAAGGGTTAATATCCAGAAAAACGG
>JAVCDD010000382.1 GCA_030765125.1 Candidatus Hatepunaea meridiana | reverse complement strand
TCAAAACTCGAGGAGGGGTACAGGCTCTTGGACAGTGGTTTAGATCTTATTACTAAAGAACTTTATATCAAGAGAGCTGCATAGCAAAACGAGAATTTTTCTCTCGTTTTCAGAGGGTAATAACATATTGCCGGATTCTCTGGTTTTCTTTCAGACCTGGTTTTAGCATAGTTTCGTAACCCGGTTTACTCATAAGCCGGGTTTATCCTGAATAGAAAGCAAACCAAGCCACCTACCACATCTATCTGCTTAGAGTCGTATACTCTTGCCAATTTTGTCTTGTATGTCTTCGTATTATTGTTTAAATCACACATTGTTGTTACATTGTGATTACAAAAGGAGGTTCACCGATGACGAAGAACCTTATCAAACATGGCAATAGCTGGGGATTGGTGATTGACCGACCGATCCTTGATCTGTCGCAAATTGAACCGAACACCCCGCTCGAACTCTCGACAAACGGTGATGTGCTTGTAATTAGTCCTCAACGCGACGAGAAGCGAAGAGAACGTTTTCAATCGTGGATGGCAGGTTCGTAAAGCTCTTATAGCGACCGCATTCATGGTCGTCATATTTATTGAGCTCGGATCAAACTATGTTGCCATCGGTCATTGGCTTACAAGCGGAATTGTCATTGGATTATTATATCTTTTTCTGTACATAACTATCTTCCGCTATAACATGGCTTTGATTCCATTCGCACTCGCGGTTCCATCACTCCTGAGTAAGATCAGTTCACCAATCACATACCCACATCCGGTCGGAATCCAAGTGGCGATAGTCGCTTTTGTTTTAACAGCTCTTTTCGCAATCTACTGGACTAAGATGCTGGACAGGGAAGTTAGTGGGTAAGGATAACGTCTAATGGACAGGTCTTTTCTATGAGGATTATTGGTTTGCATCAGGGTTTTCGCCGTCGATCCGGCTTGCAGGGAAGGTGAGTTGCTAAATTGAAATACAATAACAAAAACAATATATTTACGTTACTCAGTTCAGATCGTCTTTTCCTCGCTTATTAATGATTTTTTGTCTTAAACGCGGACACAATTCTTTTAATCCTTTCCGAGCACCGTCGTTATCGCGATCTACTTTAAGACATGCTTTGAAGACCTCCTCCGCTTCGTCGATTAAACCCTGCTTTGCGTACATCACACCGATGCGGTTATATAATGACACGCGATCCGGTTGGATTTTAACAGCCTTGCTTAAGTTGATGATCGACAGGTTTATTTGATTATTCTTTTCATAAGTCAGTGCCAGATTGATGTAATCGTCTGCAATTCCGGAACCTGTTCTGAGGAAGTAATTCGCTATTGGAGCATAATATGGAGCGAGGTCATCTTCCGTAACACCTCGCTCGAGATGAGCCTTAATATCATCGAAATAATCTTCATTATCCCTTGTAGTTAACTCACTTCTCAACATTTGCAGATAAAGGTTCTGCAAAGTCGGTCGTTTTTTAATAACCTCATTATAAGCCTCAATAGCACCCACCCAGTTCTCGCGCTTGATTTCCGCCATGCCGATATTTCGCCATATCTTCGGAGTACCAAGACCGAACTCTGCGGCTTTCCAGTAGTTTTGTATCGCCAAATCAAGTTTGCCATCATTTTCGAAAATCAAGCCCAGATTGTTGTAGATAACGCCCTTTTTCAAAGGATTCATTTTAAGGGCTTTGTTGAGCTGCTTCAGCGCTTTCCTGTTTTCGCCTGATAAGTAATGCGCCATTCCAAGATTCACTACTGCATCAACGAAATCAGGTTTTATGCTAAGAGCGCCGTTAAACTGCGCGATCGCATCCGGATATAGCCCTTCCTTCATCATTGCGCGCCCCCATGCACAATAGTTATCAGCTTCGATTTGAGCGCCCTTCGATGAATGATCTTCAATAAAGGATGTAGATTCGAAAAGCATCGCACATAGAATGATAACGACCGGAACTCCAATTATCACCCATCCGAAGTTTGGCAATTTCTTCGATCCGGCATCAAGTCGTTGAGATTCAAATTTCATTTTAGATGCACCCAATAAAGCAAAGTATTCATGATTTGCTGATTTAGTCGGATCCCCCCACTGACAAACGCCCTCGTCTGGCAGTTAAGTAATTGATATACACTGAGTAAACTGTCAGACGAGGGCGTCTGCCAGCGGTGACTTAATACTATTTCAAAAGGATCATTCATGAATTATGCGCTACAAATAATACATTTTTACCCTCTTTCTTCATTTTATTGAATATCACACAGGCTTCGTGAGTTTTCATGATGATTAGCTGGATTGCTTTCTTTGTCTTAGGATTATAGATAAACGACGTGCCATTCTCGATTCGGAAGCCCTTCCCACCTTCACCTTCATAACCGCTCCCAATCAGCAGTATATCCGGATCACAACCTTTCATGAACCTTTGATCCTGTTGATTGAAGTGTTCCTTCTTATCAGTCAATCTTGGCAATCCATTGGGATAGATAAGCAGATCAAAGTATGGAATAGGAATGCCTTTATAACTGATCACATTGCGTGTAACTCTGGTGATATATTCCTGGCGTTGCAACAGTAGGTTTGTTGCAAGGAAAAGTATAAGCAGTCCGGCAACTGCAATCAAGCTGATTCTGAATGGTTTGTATGATGAGAGATGGACAAGCGATATCGTGCTAATGAAGAGAACAAGTGAAGCTAAAGTGCAATACCCAATGTATCTGTGTTCGGTTAAAATCGGGCTCACGAGAAGCAGCGACAATGAAAGTAAACTTACTAACGTTAATGCAGCGACAGGATCGCGCCAGTAATCTTTCAACTTTCGGTGCAGGAATGATTTTTTTCGGATCTGAACAGTTCCATAAGTTTCAGAGACGAATAACACAGATACAATCCCCATTGTCGCTCCCCAAGAATCTTTGGCGATGTCGCTGAGGTCGAAAATCCGTTGTGAAAGATTTAATTGAAAGAATTCATCGAAAGTTGAGAGCGACAGAGCAGAGAAAAAAGAAATCAGGATCATCTTAGCTTTTGACATATTTATGGAGTGAAAAGCTGCAAAGAAAATATAGACATATACAGCATACGCAACATAATGCCAGTTCATCTGCAGATCATAAATTACCATATTGAGATATAGATCCTGAACCAGATAAGCTAATCCTATCATCCCTGCAATCACAAGAAACCCGATTATCCGACGACGAGTTATGTTTTTTCGCTGACAAACTATGAACAGCACCAGAAACAACACCGCCACAGATCCTACAATCGGGAGTTCTATTCCAAAAGGTATCCACGTCAGATGGGAGATCGTATATACAGCACCCTGAAGGAATCTGGAAACCATTACAAAAGGAGTAACCACTACCAGAACCGTGAATAGGATGTATTGAATTAATGGAACTGTTCTCTGATCGCTGTTTTTCATAATGATCCGGGTTTACTTTCTCACTTGCTTACTTGCCAACTTGTTAACTCGTTCCCCCGGTCAGGATAGTCCCAAAATCTCCGCAATACCGTTGCCATAATTTTGGTCTGCTCTGCGAAAGTGCTCAACCATTTTCTGCTGAATTTCGACCGGCGCTTTACCGAGTGTTCCCGATATATTCTGTATCGTTCTCTGCTGTTCGTCCGGCGGCATCAGGCGGAAGAGATTTCCCGGTTGGATGTAATCGTCATCCACGCCACGTTTCTGCTCATACCAGTCCGCATCGCCTGAGATTTTCAAGGGCGGTTCCCTGAATGCTGGATCAGCCTTTGGTCCACCAAAGCTGTTGGGTTCATAATTCGGTGAAGATCCTGCGTTATCGTCAAACCTCATTTTCCCGTCGCGCTGATAGTTGCTGGCGATGGTGGCATGAGGATGGTTGATCGGCAGACGTTCGAAATTGACGCCAAGGCGGTAACGATGCGCGTCGGCATAGGCGAAAATGCGCGCCTGCAGCATCTTACAGGGTGAGAATGAAATGCCGGGAACGACGTTTGCCGGTGAGAATGCGGACTGCTCAACTTCTGCGTAGTAGTTGTCCGGGTTCCTGTTCATTTCCAGCACACCGACTTCGATCAACGGATAATCTGCATGGGGCCAGATTTTTGTCAGGTCGAAGGTATTCCAGCGATAATTCTCAGCCTCCTTTTCTGGCATAATCTGAACGGAGAAAGTCCATCTCGGATATTCACCATTCTCAATCGCCTCAAACAGCTTCTTCGTAGTATAGTCCGGGTCCTTACCTGCAAGAATATCAGCTTCATCCTGGGTCATGCATTGAATGCCCTGTTGAGTCTTGAAATGGAACTTTACCCAGAAGCGTTCGTTGGCGGCATTGATGAAACTGTAGGTGTGACTGCCGTAACCGTTCATGTAGGGTATACCCTGAGGGATTCCGCGGTCGGAAAACAGGATGGTTATCTGGTGCAACGCTTCAGGGACTTGAGACCAGAAATCCCACTGCATGGTATCATTCTTGGCATTTGTCCTCGGATCTCTCTTCTGCGTATGAATAAAATCCGGGAATTTGAGCGCATCGCGTATGAAGAAGGTTGGGGTGTTATTACCGACCAGATCCCAGTTTCCCTCTTCGGTGTAGAATTTCAATGCGAAACCTCGGACGTCGCGAACCGTATCTGCGGAGCCCTTCTCGCCTGCGACAGTTGAGAAGCGTCCGAAAACGTCTGTCTTTTTGCCCACCTCGGAGAATATCTTTGCCTTGGTGTATTGCGTGATGTCTTTGGTGACGGTGAGGGTGCCATGGGCGCCCGCCGCCTTGGCATGGACAACTCGTTCGGGGATCCGTTCTCGGTTGAAGTGAGCCAGTTTCTCAAGCAGGTGGTGATCCTGAAGTAGAGTCGGTCCTCTTTCTCCGGCAGTTAGAGATGTCTGGTTATCGGATACTGGAATACCGGCTGCAGTGGTTAATTTTTTAGATTTTTCGCTCATTTGATTGTTCCTTTCAGGTGTGTATAATTCTTTCATAAACTGAGAACTACGTCTCAGAGTTAAATATTTGATCCTCTTGACCTTTATTCGTCACATTATAAATAAGTCCCTCGGGATAGCTTTTTTATATGGTAAATACAATGCTCGTACTTAATCATCGGAATTATCTCGCAGGCAGAAAAGAACATTCCTCTACATCCTATTCGATTGTGCCATGATTATCGGACAAACCGGGAATAAGCAAATATAAGTCTACTACAGAATTATATGAATATTGTTCTTTCATGTCAAGTCATTTGGAAACAATAATTATACTTATCACTAATTCCTACGCCAAATAAATATATTGCTGCAGGCAATATAGGTAATCAGTCTGTTTTCTGACTTACAGTCGGTTAAGAGCGGGACAGGTTATTAATCCGTGCTAATAGTCGATTTATATTAAATTGAAAACAAATCAAAGTCATAATTACCTGTTAAACAACAGTGCTATCCCCGCCACCGCGATTATCGTTCCGATTAACGTTCTGCCTGAAATCCGTTCCTTGAAGACGAAATATACAACAGGAAGCATCATTATGGGAACTGTCGCTGTAAGAGTTGCCGCTATCCCGGTTTCGGTGTATTTAATAGCTATCACAGAAAGCCATACACCTGCAAAAGGTCCGAAGAAGGCGCCGCCCATTGTAAAAGCCAGGGCTTTTTTGTCTCGAAGACCTCTTAATACCACCCCGATTTTACCGCTTATTATGATATATATGTAAATCCCCAGGGCTCCGGCTGCAATGCGAAGAAATGTAGCAGGGAGAGGATCAACCACATCAGCCATCCCTGCTTTGGATAATACCAGACCCGCAGCCTGACCTATTACACCGATTAATGCCGCAATTATGCCGGGCAGCAGTGATCTACCAGCCGCGGTCTCTTTGTCTCTCGATTTCTCCATTACAACCCAGCATATACCGAAAATTGTAATAAAAATACTTACCCAGGCTATCAAAGACAGTCTCTCATCAATCGTTACAAATGCAATCAAACTCGTTGCAATGGGAACACTTGCGAACACTAATGACGTTTTTCTTGGACCGATCCATACCAAAGCTTGAAAAAGTGCCGCGTCACCGAGGGTTAAACCGATTAGACCGGACAGCAATAAATACCGGCCGTTTCCTCCGGCAAATATCTCATTGAAATCAACGCCAAATAGAATAATCGTCATTATCAGCAATAATGGCAGCGCTATAGTCAACCTGATTACATTAACGCTCAGGGAGCCAATCCGCTTACCTGCCATTGAAAAGAAGAGCATTGTCCACGTCCAGCAGAAAGCTGCTCCCAATGCTGCGATTTCACCTGTGTATATGATTTACTCCAAATTGGTAAAAAGTCAGGATTAAGGTAATCCTGAATTGCGTTCAGTGCAAGAGGAAAATTAGAAAGGAATTATTGTTTGATTGTTTGATTGTTTGATTGTCTCATTGTTTCATTGTTTTAGGAAGGAAGCAAGAGAGAAAGTGGGAAAGTTTTATGGGTGGCTTCCCCGGTTTCGGAGAAACCGGATTGCGTGACTGCGAAAGATGAATATAAAAAAGGACCGGCTGTTAACCGGTCCTCCTTCAGATCATTCTCAAAGTTCAGGTTTCCTCTGTCCAAGCCAGTCATCGAACGTAGTTTTGGGTGCGCTTAGAAGAGTGTTGGCTTCCGTTGGATCGCCTCTTTCGCCAACCTTCTCAAAATAAGCCGAGAATTTGCCTGCCCCTTTCATCTCTTTGTTTCTCTTTAGTATCGATATGATATTTACAAGCCAGTACGGAAGTGTGGAAATCTTTTTAATATCAGGATGTAATGCGGAACAATACCGTTCTACAGCATCACCTAACAGAATACTTTCACCCCCGTGTATGAAGAATGTCTTATTCGCTGCCTCATCCAAACTGTAAGATGCCGCAACCATTCTCGCATAATCATCAGCGGCTATAAGATGATAGGGATTGGATTGTTTTCCGAAAACAAAAGCACGGGTCTCTTTGACGAAATTGGGTATCACTTCCATAAACCAGGTGGGACGGAAAACAGTGTACGGGACACCGCTTTCATGGATACTCTTTTCTGCCAGTAACTTGTGCTTGATCAGGGGAAACCAGGTATTTTCCTCACAGACCGACGTTCCCGATATATAGGTAATTCGTTGCAGCCCTTTTCCTGATGCAGCGGAGGCAATGTTCTGAGCGCCCGGTTGTTCAATATCGCCTGAAAGATTTATGTGTACTCCAAAACAACCGTCAAGCGCTGTTTCCAAGCTTTCAATGTTCGTTACTTCTCCCTCGACGATCTCAAAGTAGCTGTCAAGCATTTTGCGAGCTTTATCCTTGTTGCGAGCCAGAACTCGTACCTGAAATCCGCTCTCTTTCAGATGCATGGCGACAGGTTTTCCCAACATCCCCGTTGCACCGATAACCAGGACAGTCTTCTCCATTATCACTTCCTCCACGATTGTTGAATAATAAACCGGAGTCGGTTGCTCACATCCTTCAGGCAAGCCACTTTATTTGCAAGTGGAAACCCCGACTCTCTATTATCAGGTTGCTTTTGTCCAACACACGATAGAAATAGTGCAATTGAAAGATCAGATCGCAAAAAATGTGTAATGTTTTCAGTTTGCCTGATGTCGCTGATTGTACAAAGGTTCTTCAATGGAAGCGAGATGCCGATGTTTTAAAGGCAACCACTCGATGGTCTGGAATGCAAATGAAGTACTTCCAATTTTCGGTTGTTCCGACTTTTATGAAATGTCGAGTAGGTGGAAGGTTGGGAGAAGTCCGTTCAGCGCTTATGTTGAAACCGTTATTGACTGTACAAGTCGCCGCTATGTATCGTTCGAATCGCAGAAATCCTCATTTTACCCCACTTCTTTTAGAAATCCACTTGATTTTGTTTGTCTTTCTTGCGTTTTGCGAAGGGAATTATATATTTAACTCCCTTAGTAAGTAATAGTTTGTAAAATAAGGAGATAGAGGGATGAATGACAAAACACCATTTGTGCAGGATCAGGATATGGTTGATAAAAAATTATTCATATCCGATGAGGATCAAGTACGTTTGATAAAATTATTTGATGAAATAGCACAAGTAGTTCATGCACGTGACGGAATGTTTCTTTGGAATAAGAGTATGTCAGTAAATACTGAACAGAATACATTGGATTCTGTAGTCGGTAAACCAACCGTAGGCATTCATTTAAATATAAAATTGAGGTAATTGATGAACGACAATTATTCTTCCCAGTCAGCGACAATTATAATTGTCGTTCATCAGACTCTAACGAGTTAGTTTGAATAATATTATTAAAAATATCTATCATCTTGCTTTTTCGATTTGTAAATCCTACTTTTAAAAGGAAGGTAAATTTAATGTTGAGTTAGCTCTTGATAAAAAGAAGACCAAATAGATTGAGTTCTTACCAAGATCAAGATAAGTATAGCAAATATTTTGCGCAAATAATTAGAGTATACTGTAAAACTGCGCAAACGAGCAGTAATTAATTATTAATTAAGAAGATGTTCTTCAATTAAATCGCTTGGATTTGAGCAAATTACATGCTATTATATATTATACTACAAAAAAGCTTGTAACCTGCTTTCTAATCTTAACCGGTATTAACCAATATTACAGTTCGTTGCGTCAGGTGTTAACACCTGACGCAACAATAAACTATTGTTAACATACATACTATAATCATATTGTGAGCGATTTCAATGACTTGGAAAGCTTATGTAGCTTTATGTTACCGAGGGTTCTAATCCCGCCCTCTTCGCTTAACATTACTTTGTTGAGGTTTTTGCAAAAGTATCAAAGTAACGGCATTTATTAGAAATTGCTTGCTACTCAGATAGAAAAAAAATACTCTTTTTCCTAATGCTAAATCTTGTTTCATTGAAATTATTTGTTCTACAACCT
>JAVCDD010000282.1 GCA_030765125.1 Candidatus Hatepunaea meridiana | reverse complement strand
GTAGGGGCCAATTTATTGAGCCCCTTCTACTTATGCAAAAGGGCTCGATAAATCGGCCACTACGCGGAACTTTTAATGTTTCAAACAATTATAAAAACCAATATTGATACTTAACAAAGTAATGCTAAGTAGTTGTATTAGAATGAGGTTTATGCAAAAGTCTAAAACACCAGCCAATCACCCCCGTCTAAATAAACCAATGCGAATGGTCGACAGCCTCTATTTCGAAGCAGAGCACGACGATCACCATCTGAACGTTATGAAGGAATTAGTGATGCATTTTAACGGAAAATGATTGGAAATTGAATTGCAATAGTGTCTGAGGATTTCAGCCTGGGATTTCAGGATATATAATTTATTTGCGAAACAGATCAAACATAATAAAGGAACTTGACAAAACGAGAGTTTTACTTTTGCTGTTTTATAATTAAGAACCTAAATCGCTTTCGTTCAAGAATCCTATAAAACAGTTCTTTCTTTTCAATGATTCTTGTCTTATATTACAAGTGAGAAAGTAAGATAAAATCTACTTCTTAGCGATATACATCAGGTTGTAAATTAAATATTAAGCTAAAGAACAGGCTCATAAGGAATGAATAGTTCAGAAAAGGCACTAGCCAGAATCAGATTTCAAAATATGGTTTATTCGAGTGATGGGAACACTTACGAAAATATCTTTTCCAAAATAATGGGATATTCTTACAGTGATTTTAAACAGATCAAACCACAAGGTGCTATAGGTGATAGAAAGAATGATGGATACCGATCTACTGTTGGTCTGTACTATCAGGTATATGCACCTGAGGATTCCACGAGAAGAACTAAGCAAGAAGCCGTCAAGAAAGCTAAGGATGATTTTGCAGGTCTATTAGAATACTGGAACAAGATTTGTCCTGTTCAAGGTTACTACTTTGTTTTCAACGATAAGTTTATGGGATCTTTTCCTGAAATTGAGAAAACACTTGTTGAAATCAAGAATGATCATAATCTTATTACATCAGAAGTATTTTTGGCGAAAGACCTTGAAAATTGCCTGTTCAATCTTAGTGACGACCAGATTATTAGTGTTGTTGGAGATATTCCGGATCCGCAAAACATTCAGGATATCGACTTTGGCATTCTAACAGAGATAATTAGATACATTTGTCCAAACTTAAAACCTATTACTCCAGAATCAACACTTCTTGCTCCTGATTTCTATGAAAAGATTCAGTTTAATGGATTGAGTCGTTCAATAGATAGTATTCTATGTAACGCCAGTTATCAAAGTGGATCAATAGATGAATATTTTAATCGAAACAGTGACTTTGCTAAACAAGAACTCAGAGATTCAGTTAATAAGCTTTACTTGGAATCACTCAAAGTTAAATTCAATATCCCCAATGAAGGATTAACTGAAAATGATCACAGATTTTTTTATATCTCAAATCGAATGTTACCCAAAAATATGGAGAATAAACAGGGAAAAGAAGCGCAGAATGCGATATTTGTAATCATGGCATACTTCTTTGAATCCTGCGACATATTTGAAGATCCAACAGGCAGTTAAATAAAAAGATGTTACTACCAGAAAAACATATCAGATTGAGTGAGTCAATTATAGGTTTCGGAAGTTTCGTTCTGAAAAGTCTGGATAAACCGAAATCAATTGATTCGATATGGTCTGAATTCGAGAATGTTCGTAACTCCGACGAATATCCGGCGTATCAGAGTTTTGATAATCTCATTTTAACAATTGATTTTCTTTACACGATTGGCTTGCTGGAATTACACAATGATGGGAGGCTACAAAAGTGCGCTTAATTAGTCTTACAGCAAATAAGAAGAGTTTCAAGCCTGTAGTGTTTAATAGAACTGGTATAAGTTTAATATCCGCAATTAAAACAGATAATAATCCAAAAGATGATCATAGAACAACGAATGGAGTAGGGAAATCTCTTATAATCGAGCTAATTCACTTCTGCCTCGGTTCAAAAAAAATCAGTGAATTTGAGAAAAAGATTCCTGGATGGGAATTTAGCCTTGAGTTCGAACATTATGAAAAAATACATAAAATAACTCGGTCAATAGACAATCAAGCATACTTAATATTTGATCGGAAAGAAATAAGGATTAGTGAGTTTTTAGATATAATAGAGAAAGAAGTCTTCAATATACCAACCCCGAATGAAAAAATACACAAAATAACTCGGTCAATAGACAATCAGGCATACTTAATATTCGACGGGAAAGAAATGAAGACTAATGAGTTTTCAAATTCAATAGAGAAAGAAGTCTTCAATATACCAACTACGATGAAATTCATTAAATTTAGGTCACTTTTGACATCATTTATTCGTCGATATCGCGAGAGCTATAATTCTTATGATAAATCGGAACCAAATGGAAAACCAATTCAAAGACTTCTAAATAACTCATTTTTGCTTGGACTCGACTTAGATTTGATCTTTGAAAAATGGAAACTAAAGTCAGATAAGGATAATATAAAAATATTCCAGAATTATCTTAAGAAGGATCCCGTTTTCCTTGAATTCTTTACAGGTAATAAAGAACCAAATATTGAACTGCTTGATTTATCTAGGAAGATCAGAACCCTTGAATCCAATCTGGTAAGCTTTGAAATAGCAGAGGATTACCATAAACATCAGAAAGAAGCCAACGAAGTCACAAAAGATTTACAACGAATTCGTAACCAGATAGCGATTATCACCAATTCGATAAAAAATATAGATCATAGTTTGCAAATAAAACATGATATTAACCCAGAGCAAATAATACGAATATATGAAGAGACAAATAACGCCTTTCCAGCTTTCATAAAAAACACAATAGAGGAAGTTTACAACTTCCATAGAAACCTTATAACTAACAGGATAAAGCGACTTACTTCTGAAAAGATCAAGTTAATGAAAGAATCAAAGGGTATTCACGAAGCGCTGGTGAAAACGGAAAAAAAGCGCGATCAGCTCATTCAATTTTTAGGTTCACACCGGGCTCTTGATGAATTTGTTGCGCTAACTAATGAATTAAACAATCTCAAAAGTAAAGCTGAAAAACTTCAAGACTATAAGGACCTACTCGAGACCTACAATAATAAAACTCAGCAAATCAAGGTTGAAATGGGTAATAGCGCCATACGAACCAATCAATATTTAAAAGAGATAAAGCCTCATAATGATCGAACTTTAGCAACATTTCGCTCATTCTCTGAGCGAATTTATCCCAAAAAACCAGGTGGTCTTACAATAAAAAACAATGATGGTGACAATCAAATACGCTTCGATATAAAAGCTAAAATCGAAGATGATGCATCAGATGGAATCAACGAAGTAAAAATATTCTGTTTTGATATGACCATACTTACATTAAAGCAAAACCATAAAGTTGATTTTCTTTTCCATGATAGCAGGCTTTTCAGTAATATGGATTCAAGGCAAGCAGCAAAAGCACTGAGAATAGCCTATGAGGTCTCAAAAAACAATGATCAACAATACATTGCAACAGTAAATCAAGATCAGATTGATAGTATTAGAAGTAAATTCAGGGAGGATGAGTTTAAGAACATTATTGAAGATTCAATTATTCTCGAATTAACTGATGAAGGATCAGAAGGAAAACTCCTTGGTATCCAAGTTGATATGGATTATACTCGAAAATGATCTGTTAGAGGTCATAATCTTCATTAACTTAAACAAAAACAGACTATATTTTAATGAGTTTAACCCAAGAGTTATGAATCTAACTCTCCTCCATAAATCGATCATTCTCCTAATAACATTGAGCAAACTTCTGATCCGTGCAGTTATATTCACTAAACTTTGCAATCCACCAGTTTTGCAGAACTAAAACCCAAACCCCACCCCAAAAGATTTCAGAAACATACTACTTTACATTCGAAAAAATCGCAAATTGAATTACAACAGTATTGTAAACTAAACGAGAATTTCCCTCTCGTTTTTATGAGTAATACCGCAAACAACAGAATAAAAAATTCTGGAAGAAAACACCCATGAACCAAACAACATTTTTCACAAGACTAACAGACAACAAAGCAATCATTGAGAGTCTTTATAACGCATCTTCCCCTTTAAGAACGTAATCCTTATTAGGTATAACAGTAAGTATATTACACATTTAAAACAGAATTCAGACATATAGTGTAGTGAGTTCTCACATGATTCGAATACCTTTC
>JAVCDD010000226.1 GCA_030765125.1 Candidatus Hatepunaea meridiana | reverse complement strand
TAGACAATTGCTTTGACAGAATATAACGGATTTATTTCACCAAAGCAAGCTTGGTGGTCTTAACCTTGCTGCCTGCCGACAGGCGGCACATATAGATACCGGAAGGCAGGTCGGAAGCATCCCAACTGATGCTGTGTTTTCCACTCGTCATTGGGTTGTTGACCAGCCTTGCCACTTCCCTGCCCGATAGGTCGAATAGGCTGAGAGTAACATCAGCATCAACATCAAGGCTGTAACTGATTATAGTGGTGGAGTTGAAGGGATTGGGAGAGGCGCCTTGAAGACCGAATACGTAGACTACCGATGGAATATCCTCAACATCAAGAACAATACCCCGCCCGGAAAGCGAAGTCTCAAACTCGTGACCGAGGCTGTTGAGTATCAGTGTACCATTGTAGGTTGTATCATCTTGTGGGGTGAAGAAAACGAGCAGTGTAGTATCTGAATTCGCCGGTATACTGAATGTAGTGTCGAAAGAACAGGTGAAAACTTCGTTGTCTATGGTAATATCAGTTATTTCACTTGGGAGATTGTCAACATTGCTTACTGTATATTCCCAAACTGCGACACTGTCAATACCAATATCACCGAAGTTATTGGACTCCTCCGGTGGCTCGATATAGCAGGCGCCCATCGCACGGCTGACGTCGTAAACTGCAACATTATTAACATCAGCTACATAGGCAAGACCGTCGGATACTTTAACGTGATGAGCCCAACCGGGAGTGTCATAATTGCCGGTTAAGACCGGACGTTCAGGATCCTCCAGAGAGAATACCTTCACACCGTATTCCATATCAGCGACAAAGAGAAAGGAATCTACGACACTGACTTCTGAATACCATTGACTTTCGGTTATCTCAAGGAGAGCTATTTCCTGCGGATGTTCAGGATTTGCCAACGATATGATCGCAATAGCTGATGAAGGTGAACGTATTTGAACATAAGCATAATCCCCTCTAACTGCAATGTTAGATGCAAAGACATCATTTCTAAGTACCAACTCGCCGATTTTACTAAGATGACCGTTTTGTTGTCGATCCCATACTGCAATCCCTTCATAACCATGTGTTGTAATTAGGTGGTTTCCGGATACAACCGCTGCCCAATTTTGAAAATATTCATCCTGAACATCGGTGATTTGCAGATCGGTTGGATCGGATATATCCATTACTGTTATCTCTAAACGCTGCCAGACGAAGTATAGATAATTATCCGCTATATCAAAATTGTAACACCGATGAATAGATCTATAGCTGTTTATAAGTTCCGGTTCCCCGGCTTCCTCAAGGCTGAAAAAATGTAAATAACAATGATCTGTTGCAGCAATCAGCAGATCACCGGCCCGTTTTATCTCAGTAAACTGGAATTTCCCATCACCCACCCATTCGCTGTCCAACTCAACTTCACTGAACAACTCCGGATTACTGGGATCCTCCATTGAGAACACCAGGAAGCGTCCGAACTTCCCACAAACATACGCGTATTCGTCACCTAACTCGATATCCTTGGCGTAAGTTGGATTCTGGAAAAGACCTACATCTCTCGGGTGTTCAGGATCACGTACATCGAAGATACAAACCCCGGCATAACCAAGGCAGTTGTAAACATAACCGCCGCTGAATACTGAACCACCCACAATATCATCATTTTCCGGATAAACCCCAGGAGGAAACGGATGGTAGTGACCGGTTACACGCCTGATATCTCCAAGATCACTTATATCATAAACAATCAAACAACCACCACATAGAAAGGCATAGTTTCCATTAACAGAAACCGAGGCGGATCCTTGTTCATGCTCACCTATTACCCGCAAGTTGCGTGGCTCACGTATTGAAAGTATCTTGAAATCCCAACCACTTACAAACAATCTCTCGTTATAAACCTTAATCACCCCTGGATGGACGCCCTGAAGAATGATATTATCTACCACCCTAGGATTTTCAGGATCGCGTATATACACTGCCATTACTCGATTATGGAGTTGAGAAGAAAAATAGGCATACCTACCATCAACAACAACATCAGTACAATATACGGCATCGTTAATTACTGCAACTTCATGCGGATTTGTAAGGTCTTCGACAGAAATAATATTGTTCTCACTGTTACGATAGTTCGTAACATAAGCATAATCACCATCTACCCAAACCTTAAGAGCAGATGGCGGATCATCGCAAACACCAATAAGCTGGGGTGACTCAGGATCATCGACGTCAAATATCATTAATCCGGCTTCACTGTCGGTCAGATAACAGATATCATCCTGTACAAACACTCCGTGTGTAAACCCAGGTGTAGGTATATGCGCCGCCTCTACCGGGTTATCCGGATCCGAAACGTCAATGATAACCAGACCGTAACCATTGGCGCAGTAAGCGAGATCATCGACAACCCTGATTCCATCATAGAGACCACTGTACATCAATTCGGAGACAGGTGTAATGTTGAAAGGCTCAGATGAATGCGCGATACCGGTTACGATTAAAGAAATTAAAATTAACAATCCGACTCGTTTCATAATGATCTCCTATTGTGGAATGGGGGTGGATTACCACCCCCATTCTCAATTTAGACAATTGCTTTGACAGAATATAACGGATTTATTTCACCAAAGCAAGCTTGGTGGTCTTAACCTT
>JAVCDD010000079.1 GCA_030765125.1 Candidatus Hatepunaea meridiana | reverse complement strand
CCGGGAGGAAGGTGGGGATGACGTCAAGTCCTCATGGCCCTTACGGCCAGGGCTACACACGTGCTACAATGGGCGGAACAATGGGCAGCAAGACCGCGAGGTGGAGCAAATCCAAAAATCCGTCCCCAGTTCGGATTGCAGTCTGCAACTCGACTGCATGAAGTTGGAATCGCTAGTAATCGCTGATCAGCAGGCAGCGGTGAATACGTTCCCGGGCCTTGTACACACCGCCCGTCACACCATGGAAGCCGGTAGTGCCCGAAGTCGTCGGACTAACCCGCAAGGGAAGTAGGCGCCGAAGGTGAGATCGGTAACTGGGGTGAAGTCGTAACAAGGTAGCCGTACCGGAAGGTGTGGCTGGATCACCTCCTTTCTGGAGATAGAGATTGATTGCCCCCTGAATAAGGGATCCGTAGTCAATCTTAGGTCGAACATCGATAAATATCCTCGCGCTTCATCTGTCATTTTATTTTTGAGGGGGCCTGTAGCTCAGTTGGTTAGAGCGCACGCCTGATAAGCGTGAGGTCACAAGTTCGACTCTTGTCAGGCCCACAGACGCAGGCTCTAAGAAATTGTATAATGGATTATGGTTAGACACTAATTTATGACGGTTTAATAGGTGTTCTGATTATTGTAGTATTTTTATTAATTAGTTATCTTCAGAATCATCACCGCTGTCAACGGAAAGAAGCATCCTAATCATAACGCGGAGTTCTGATTGCCGGGGAATTAGCTCAGCTGGGAGAGCGCTGGCTTTGCAAGCCAGAGGTCACCGGTTCGAACCCGGTATTCTCCACGAGTACAAATGAGAATGCAATGGATATATTAGAAAATTACACTGCGCACTATGTGAAGATTGAGAACGGATATATGGCACAACTTGTTGAATGGCCTGATGTAGTCACTGAAGGTAAAGATATTGATGATGCGCGCGAGAGCTTAAGGGATGCAACCCGCGAGATGATTTTAGCCTATAAAGAGAAAGGCTGGGAATTACCCAAAGGTTCAGCGCAGTTTGAAGTATTGCCAATGGCTGTAGGATAAATGACTGTTAGTCGTTTAGATTTAGTACGTTACTTCGAGGAGAACGGCTACTATCTGTAGCGTGAAGGACACAAGCACAGCATTTATAATAATGGATCAAAAGCAATACCAATTAAACGGCATCGGAGCTTTGATCGAATTATAGCAAACAATCTATGCAAGCAGGCAGGTTTGAAGCAAAAGTTTTAATTATGATAAAGAGGGCTTAGATGGAAAAAGAACAAATTAAGAAGATGATTCAAGACTTTGAAAGGGAATTGGCTACCCCCAGTACAACTCAGGAGAGACGCGGACAGATTTCAGAGGAGCTTCGGAAGCTTAGGACTCTATTAAAGTCACAATAACAATTGGTAATAGAGTTCTTCGAGTTGTAAGGCTGTTGGACAAATTGAAGATACATAATGCTTTTCCTGATCGAGGATTTGAAAAATGAGATTGAATTATTATCCCGACACTGATTCGCTTTATATAGATTTGTCGGAAAAAACCAGCTTTGAAAGCCGAGAGATTTCAGAAGGTGTTGTTTTAGATTATGATGAAAATGGATATCTTGTAGGTATTGACATTGATAACGCGGCAAATAAGTTCAATTTAAGTGAATTAGTTATTTCAAAAATACCGGTAAATTTGCAGACTATTGTAGCTTAGCTAGAAATGAACAAGTATGAGATAATTATTTACTGGGATAGTACAGACTCAATATATATTGCTGAGGTTCCTGAATTATCAGGTTGCATGGCACATGGAAAAACATACGATGATGCTCTTGAAAATGCTAAGAATGCGATGGAGTTATGGTTAGACACTGCAAAGGAATTTGGAGATCCGATTCCTGAACCGAAGGGTGAACGATTGGTGTTTGCATAGCGCTGGCTTTGCAAGCCAGAGGTCACCGGTTTGAGCCCGGTATTCTACACAAATATTTGTGATTAGTTAGTGCTAAGAATATGACAATTAATGCTTTAAGCCTTGATGAATTGAAAAAACGATAATAACAATAATTTTCAGATGTTCAATTATATAAAAAATAGCGAATGCTCAGAAACGACTTTTAGGAGTTAATTATGGAAAGATGCGATGGAGCGAGAATAATGCCCGGTTTAAAACAAACAGGTATTTGTGGTCAACCAGTTTTTACCTGCAAATGCGGTAATTTTGGTTGTAACTATCACGTAAAATCTCAATGCAGTAAACAGGGCTTTGTAAATCAGAAATGTCTTAACTGTGGTTGTCATTTAACTAGTAATTGAGTACTGATGCTTGATATTTGGTATCAATGATAAAGAATAATCTGAGGTAAACAATGCGTACTCTAAAGATTCAGAGCGAACAGACCAAAGGTGAAACGTGGAGGCTATACGTTATCGATCCCCAAGAATACAGTACTTATCCAGAAGATCCAACGTAAAAGGTTTCGATAAGTTCTTCAAATCCTCCTACAAGCGAGGACGAGGCTAGATTAAAAAGCCTTGTTATAAGATTATTTGGATTCCAGGCGAATTTTGAATTGGTATGAACGTGGTGAGTAAAAAGATAATTATATTAATAGGCATCCTATTAATAGCCTATTCGTTGTGGACATTTCATATTGCATATTATGACATGAATATGGATTTGGGTGTCAAAGCATTAACGGGTGGTGGGCTTTACAATGCACATGGTGAAAGAGTTCATAATTCAGCGGCAAGAAAAATGGGTTTGTGTACAATTACTTTTATTGGTGGTATAACTCTTATTGTCATAGGTTCACTAATAGGAAGAAAGAAGGACAGCGAAGCAATAGACTCTTCGCCTCCGGACAGAAATTAAAGAGTTAGACCCATACTTCTTGTATATATAGTTTTTTACATATCTGGGTCTTGTTAATCAAGCTTTCTAAAGTTCTGGGTAATATGGGATTTATACAATGAGTAAACTGTATGATGTCAGTAATTGACATTCATATGCAAGTATAAGGGAAAACATTGTTTAGAACGGCTTTAACGTTTACATTTATAGTTTTAGTTTGCGGTTGCTCTAATCGTTTTGAGGATAAGTATCTTCAGAATAAAACTTTCAAATCCTTTAGTGATATGCCGCTAACTGACTGGAGTGAACTAAAGAAAGTAGGCTTTAATGAAGTGTTTATAATTAAGTTTGGTGATAATGATACAAAAAGGGTTATATCAGATAGGAATAATTTAGATTTTACTTATGAATGGAAAATTGTCAGAGTGTCCACTGACTCATCAAGTTATAGAAATCGTAGTTACATTGAAGATTCCGAAGACTGCTCTTGGATTGAAGTTCTGGGGATGAAAGGTCCAGATACAGTATCTGTTTCGAATGGTTATGGGTATATTGTAAACATTAATGAACAATCACAAATAATAACGATAAATATTTATAATGTTTATGCCATACAACCCATTATTGCTAATATTAAATTCATAATTTGCGGAAGTAAGATAGAGTTTGTCAGTTTAGAGTTTGATATGACAGAACAGGAACAGAATGTAATGGCGCTTCGGAATATTTCCAAATCATTCGCTGGTTCCTTACTAAAACCTTTCAAATTAAATTCTGAAGCAAAAACTGAGAGGGACACTAGAGAAATAATTGAACGACTTCGCTGTGTAGCGGTAGAAAAAATGAAAAACATGTATGACAGTTTGACTATTGAAATATTTAGTAATAAATTTATGAACATAGAATCTGGTTTGGACGGGATATTCCTTGAATATAAGTCAGATTTGGATAATAGAAAAATGACAAAGAAACTAGCTGAACTGGGTGCTGAATTAGCGTGTTTAGTGGAACAGACTTTCATTTTGGAGGATGTGAAAACTCCATAATGTCGTGATGAAGATGATGAAATGTTACAGCATTACGACTTCAGCGGCGGTGTGCGGGGTAAATAAGCGGAGAGGATTCGACGCGGTACAAATTTTGTCTTACTCGACCCGGATGTGGCTGAAGTGTTCTCCGATGAAAACTATTACATAGAACCTTGCGAGAATTAATAAAAATTGCGAAGATTGCAAATATTTAATTGATATTGAACAAAAACGATTGTATATTAATTATCTAAATTTTATTACACAATAGCTCTTTGAAACTCTATCGGTCGAAACTTCGCTCTATTCGACCGGATCATTCCCTGCGGGGGCTGCCGCCGTTGACTATTCGACGTTAGCGTCAGTTCTACGGGGATGATTAAATTAAGAGCTTTTGATCATCTGCCGAGGTCGGAATAAAGTAAGCAGGTAAGAAAGTAAGCAAGTAAGCAAGTTAGAATATTTAAACTTGTGAACTTGGGAACTTTTAAACTTGTTTACACAGATTTTTCGGTCAAGTTAGAAAGAGCATACGGTGGATGCCTAGGCACACGGAGGCGATGAAGGACGTGGTAAGCTGCGATAAGCCGCGGAGAAGTGCAAACAACTTTAGATCCGCGGATTTCCGAATGGGACAACCTGGCCGGGGTCATGCCCGGTCATCAACCGCTGAATAAAATAGGCGGCTTGAAGCCAACCCGGAGAATTGAAACATCTTAGTACCCGGAGGAAGAGAAAGCAACAGCGATTCCCCTAGTAGCGGCGAGCGAACAGGGAACAGCCCAAACCTGCATTATGTCAAGCCCACTCGCGTTGTAATGCAGGGGTCGTGGGAACCGATTGGGGAAGGAATGGCTTCCCCTGAGAGTTACAAAACCAACTGTTAATCGAAGTGTCGGTCTTCGGACTTTGGAAAAGCACGCCATAGAAGGTGAAAGCCCTGTAGATGAAAACAGATTGGTCTCTTGTCGGGTTTCCCAAGTACCGCGGGACACGTGAAACCCCGTGGGAATCTAGGTGGACCATCACCTAAGGCTAAATACTCCCGTGTGACCGATAGCGGACCAGTACCGTGAGGGAAAGGTGAAAAGTACTCCTGACGGAGAGTGAAATAGTACCTGAAACCGTATGCTTACAAACGGTCGGAGCTTGATAGTGTCTCTTCGGAGTCGCTTGATAGTGACGGCGTACCTTTTGTTTAATGGGCCAGCGAGTTACTCGTGCGTTGCAAGGTTAAGAGGTTCAGCCTCGTATCCGTAGCGAAAGCGAGTCTTAATAGGGCGACTTTAGTAATGCGCGGTAGACGCGAAACCGGGTGATCTATCCATGGCCAGGTTGAAGCGACGGTAAAACGTCGTGGAGGACCGAACCTGTTGAGGTTGAAAACTCATTGGATGAGCTGTGGATAGGGGTGAAAGGCCAATCAAACCCGGCGATAGCTCGTACTCCCCGAAATGCTTTTAGGAGCAGCCTCGTATGGACAGGACCGGAGGTAGAGCACTGGAAGGGCTAGGGCCGCTAAAACGGTACCAAACCCTACCAAACTCCGAATGCCGGATCCTTAATGTACGGGAGTGAGACTACGAGGGATAAGCCCCGTGGTCAAAAGGGGAACAGCCCAGACCATCGGTTAAGGCCCCGAAATGTGGCTTAAGTGGCAAAGGAGGTGGGATCGCCCAGACAACTGGGAGGTTGGCTTAGAAGCAGCCATCCTTTAAAGAGTGCGTAACAGCTCACCAGTCAAGTAATCCTGCGCCGAAAATTTGCGGGACTAAACCACTGCCGAAACCATGGATTCATCCCGATTCGTCGGGATGGATGGTAGGGGAGCATTCCATCCCCGTTGAAGGTGTTCCGTGAGGAATGCTGGAGGAAATGGAAGAGAGTATGCTGGCGTGAGTAGCGATAAAACAGGTGAGAAACCTGTTCACCGAAAATCTAAGGTTTCCTGAGTAAAGCTAATCTGCTCAGGGTTAGCCGACCCCTAAGT
>JAVCDD010000040.1 GCA_030765125.1 Candidatus Hatepunaea meridiana | reverse complement strand
TAATAAAACCGCATAATGCATAGAAATGGAAATTCATATATTATTGATTATGCCATGAATACAATTTCCATGACTGAAAACAAATCAATGATTACAACAGTTTACAAAAGGTGCGAAACTTCAGTTAGTAATTGCTTCAAGACTATCTTCCAGACTATCTTCAAGCTCACTGAAGAAATCTATACTTGTTACACTTTCTATACTATCAACACTTACTCTGAAATGTGAAAACCATGCATTTTTCGAAACATCTTGTGGAATCAGAAACGCCAACATCCTGGGTTTCCCGTTCCATTCATCGACTACAATCTTATAAAAAGCATTAGGAATTTCAACACCTGAAGCCAGATTTTCCCTATTATCATCAAATACTGGACCAGTTACAATCCATTGTATCCCTGAGATAGCTCTGTAGTTCACCACCCAATATTCTAACCGTTTCCAAATCTGCCTTTTTAGACTGGGTAACTGTGGACAGATATTTGACATAAGAAAGGTCTGTAGCTGTGCTTCCCTTCCATACCGTGTGGCTATCGCGTAGTTAGGTGCCATGTGTCCACGATCATAACCGCTGTTAGTGTAATCATCATGGCTTACTTTCGCTTCAGTTCGTTCATCCACTTTGAATCTCGAAGGTTCCTTTTCTAAGACTGGATTGTCAACTTTGAAAAGGTGGTATGCAACCCATATCGGATTCTTATAAATCTCTGAATAACCTATGGTGAAGCCTATGTTTTCTATGATAGTCGCTTCGGATGCCGGGAGACCGGCATAGTAGGGTTTAGTGTTATTATCGTTGGATATAACACAATAAGCTAACAGGAATATAACAATAGCCGACAATATGAATTTCTTCCGGTACTAGATGGTAACCATAGCATTGTCTAATTTTGCTCTGCTGGAAATTAAGTTAAGCATCTAAAAGGTAACGCAATACTTGCAACCAAGCAAGTAATGTCCAGGCAAATAACTACCCGAAGATTACTTCAATGTAGTTTCATCAGATCTTTTGACGTAAGCGTACTAACATTCCATAATAGATGAGGAAACGGCATATTGATTATGTATTTTATCCTTCAACTCAGATGGGGAGATTGCTTTGTCACTTCGTTCCTCGCAAAGACGAAAGGGTAGTATCTCTACCTGGTTAATGCTCTCCCTCTTTATTGGGTAGGATAGACAAGATTCTGTTGAAATACTTCCCATTTTGTCATTCCCGCGAAGGCGGGAATCCAGTATGAGAGCTTTAAATGCTTGAAAACTCTAGATTCCCGCCTTCGCGGGAATGACAAAATAGGAAGGAACTTCTGTAATAATTAACTTTTCAACAGGATCAGACATTCCCATCTGTCCGGGTAAACGAAATTATGTAAGGGACTTCAATTATCGCTGCATCCTCCGTTAGAGAAATCGTCGCTGTATTGACACCCAAACCGGATTGGGACAGTATTCCTCTGCCTTTACACTTCAAATCAGGTCAACAAGCTCACACTGAATTCGCTAAGAACCATCCATTAGGACTAACTGAATACTACGTAAAAGGTGAATATCACGCCCGCAATGGAAGAAAACTCAACTTAAACGGCAGAATTGACGTCCTCGAAAAACTTAACGGTAAGCACAAAATATTAGAGTTGAAGAGTATTCTGTTACCGGTCGGCAACACAAGCCCGGATGTATCGGAACTTCCCGCCCGCTTCACACTTCAAGTTCAGATTTATGCCTACCTGTACCAGCTTCACCTTCCACCTGAAAAGGGTCATCCTGATGAAGTTGAATGCTATGTTGTAATACAAAACCTGTCCGATGATTCTCTTGATACTTATAATGTACATTGGTCGGTTGAAGATGTTGAGACGGAACTCGACCGATATGCGGAGATTTGTGAAACTGAGGAAAAAGAAACACAGGCAACAATCGAACGTCGTCAAAGGATGGCAGACCGATTGCAATGGACATTTAGTGGATATCGAACCGGACAAGAGGACATCATTGATGCGGTTGAACAGACTTTTAAGGATGGCGGTGATATTCTAATTGAAGCTCCAACCGGTATCGGCAAGACAATGGCGGTTCTCTATCCTGCTCTGAAACATTCTCTTAAATCCGGTGGGCAGCTTTTTTTCGCTACTGCCAAGAGTAGCGGGCGTAAGGCTGTAATGAACGCCCTTCGGAGCTTATCTTCAAACAGGGTTTCTCTATTGACCCTGGTTAGACCACCGCGCGATGCTCTTTGCCTGAATGATCCTGCGAATTGCAATCCGCTGGAATGTAAGCTCTTTGACAGCTATTATCAAGAAGATAAAGATGTAGTATTGCCGGATGAATTGATGAAACCGGATATAGTAACCGCTCGAAAACTGAAAGACGTCGGTCAAACTGCGGGAATTTGTCCGGTTGTACTGGCAAGGAAACTCACATTAAAGGCGGATATAGTAATCGGTGATTATAACTTCGTCTTCTCACCAATGGCGAGGCTGTCTCAGTTTCGCGATAAACCGAAGTCGAACTGGGTTCTACTTCTTGACGAAGCGCACAACCTGTTTGACCGGGTAAGAGAAGAGCTATCCGCCGAACTAAGCTATGAAACCATAATACATTGTCGCGATCTCCTTCAAGAAATATTATGGTTGTATGCCGATGATCCTTCCGCTGGTGAATTGATGGTGGGATTGGGGGCTCTTGTCGCATTATTTGAACGTTGTCTCGAAGAATTGCCGCCGGAAGGTGTTGCCGAAATTGAGCTTGAAGCCCACGAGTGGGAACGACTATATGAGCGTATCGGTATAACAATGTCGAAATTTATGGCAGCAACAGCAGGAAGATTGGATACTGATCTGAATAAAGCCTTATGGGAATTATTTACTTCGCTGAAATTCTTTACAGATATACTTCAACGTGACAGTGAAACTTATATATATTATGGTAATCGTGCGAAAGGCGTAATTGGGTTATATTGTTTGAACCCGAGGGATGAAATGCGTCAGATGTATAATCATTTTACAAATGTTGCTGCCTTCTCAGGCACCTTATCACCAGCAGATTTCTATCGCGAGGCGCTTGGTTTCGGAGTTCGTCCATTAGCTCAGATCGAGACATCCGGTTGGTTTGATGGTAAGCGCAGGATGGTATTGCTGTCTTCGGATGTTAATACGCGCTTTCATCACCGCCCGCGCGAGGCTCCCCGCATTGCCTCGATAATTAAGCGATTTGTGAAGCAGCGCAATGGTGGTTATTTAGCTGTTCTGCCTTCGTTTGAATTCCTCGATCTTGTAGCTATGCAGTTTGATGAAAGCGACATTGACGTTCGATTGCAAACCCGGAGGATGAATCTTGAAGAGCGGCGTAAGGTGCGTGCAGCGCTGGAACGCCCGGACAAGATAACATTAGCGCTGGTCGTTGCCGGAGGTCAGTTCACCGAATCTGAAGATTATCCGGGTGACGCCTGCATTGGCGTGGTTATTGTCGGTCCCTGCCTGCCCCGACGCGATCCCTGGCGAGAAGCGCTGCGGGAATACTGGGAACGCCGTGGTGAGGATGGATACGGCGTGGCTTACCTCTATCCCGGCATCAGGCGTGTAGTTCAAGCGGGTGGCAGGTTGTTCCGTCATGAAAATGACAGAGGCATCATATTGTTGATCGGTGAAAGGTTTAAGGATATGACGATTAACCGGCTTTTGCCACAGGATTGGAGAGAATCAATCAATACTAACAGCGAAAACTGGTACGAAAGAGTAGTTGAGTTTTGGAATGAATAATCAATCCGTCAGCTCTTATCCTCTTGATAAGATAGAATATAAATCAACCGGATCAGGTGATCCTCCGATCCTGTTATTGCACGGCTGGGGAGGGGATATTAATTCCCTGGATGTGATAGGAACGCCTTTGGCGCAGCATCGCCGGGTGATTTCAATTTCGCTGCCGGGCTTTGGGAAATCACCTGAACCGGATGCAGCCTGGAATCCGTGGGATTACCTGTCAATGCTGAAGGGGTGGCTGGAACTGCAAGGATTAAGCAAGGTTGATATAATCGCTCACAGCTTCGGTGGGCGAATTTCCATTCCTCTTGCATCAAGGCATCCTGATTTAGTAGGTAAACTGATACTGATTTCAGGCGCTGGATTGAAGTCACAGCGTAGTATGAAAACCCGTTTGAAAATAATGACCTCAAAGAACATTGCGCGAGTGGCGCGTGTTTTTCGAGGAAGATATGCCAAATTTATTGAGAACTTTCGCCAGCAATTGGGATCCCAGGATTGGAAGCTGGCGTCGCCGGTTATGCGCGGTACGTTAGTTAAAACGCTTGAGGAAGACCTCAGAGACGAGTTGAACAAAATTGCAGCTCCGACTTTGTTGGTATGGGGGGAAAAAGACACCGCAACGCCTCTATTTATGGCGCGAATAATGGACAATCTGATTCAGAACTCGAAATTGGTAGTTATTCCGGATGCCGGGCACTATTGTTTTCTTGAGCGCAAAGGGGAAGTATTGTCGGCAGTATGGGAGCATTTTGGGTTGCCGGAAGCTTGGTGAAGAGGGATTTTGAATTATGGGTTTTGGGTTTTGAATTTTGAATTAAGAAGCAGTACAGCCACATGCCAGACTATGATCTAAAGTCTAAAGCCAAAAGACTAAAGACATTTCCTTATCAAAAGGTATCGGTTTGATGGAAATCAATCAACAATATGACCAACGTGATCACGTCTTTGCTCGTGAAGACCTGATAACAGGCAGTGCGGAATTTGAGGACTATTATGCCCGTCACCCGGAATTACGCGTAGATGATGATTATTTTCGCTCACTACCAGGGTTTGGGTCCGGGATACCGGCTTCTGATATTGCGATGTTCAATTCGCCTGCCTGGTTAATGAGAAATCTGGGTAAGCCGGATGTTGTAGACGGTGATCCTGCTGAAAAGCAGGTTGTGTTGTCTGCCGAGAGGTTTACTGAGAAGATTAAAGCTTATGCTCGAAATATCGGCGCCTCGCTTGTTGGAATAAGCGAACTGAATCAGGCTTTTGTTTACAGCCACCGCGGTCGGATTACCTACCCGCAAGAGCCCTACGGATCAAGGATTAATTTAAATCATCGCTACTCAATCAGTTTAGGTTTTTCCTCAAATATCGAACTTGTAAGGACGGGTCCTTATCCTTCAGAGATGATTGAAACCGGTGCGGTTTATCTTAAATCGGCAATAACTGCGGTAGTTCTGGCACATTATATACGCTCTTTAGGGTATCCCGCCCGTGCGCATCATTTCCGTAATTATCAAGTATTACCAATTCCGTTAGCTGTTAAGTCCGGATTGGGTGAATTGGGCAGGTGCGGGTTCCTTATCAGCAAGAAATACGGCAATTGTCTGCGGCTGTCAACGGTCACTACTGATCTACCGTTAGTAACCGATAAACCCGTTGACATAGGAATACAGGATTTCTGCGAAATGTGTAAGTTGTGTGCTGAAGTTTGTCCATCGGGAGCAATACCCAATGGTGATAAGATCAATGTGCGCGGATTTGAGAAATGGCAGATTGACGCTGTTAAGTGCATTACATATTGGAATAAGATAGGAACAGACTGCGGGATGTGCATCGGAGCTTGTCCCTGGTCGCTTCCGAATAAATGGTGGCATACCGTTTCCACTGAAGCGGCAACAAGGTCTCATCTGGCCAGAAAGCTCCTGTTGTGGTTATATCCGTTTGTGTTTGGCAAGTATAAACCAAAACCTATGCCGGATTGGATGGAAAAGAAAGGAAGGCTTTAGGCTTTAGGCTTAGCATTACTTTGTTAAGTATCAATATTGGTTTTTATAATTGTTTGAAACATTAAAAGTTCCGCGTAGGGGCCGATTTATCGAGCCCTTTTGCATAAGTAGAAGGGGCTCAATAAATTGGCCCC
>JAVCDD010000057.1 GCA_030765125.1 Candidatus Hatepunaea meridiana | reverse complement strand
TAATAAAACCGCATAATGCATATAAATGGAAATTCATATATTGTTGATTATGCCATGAATACAATTTCCATGACTGAAAACAAATCAATGATTACAACAGTTTACAAAAGGTGCGAAACTTCAGTTTCTAATACATTGCAAAGATCATCTTCACTTATACGCAGCAGACCTTTCTTGAGTATATCCTGTGATTTATCCAGCGCCCGGATGATTTCCGAAAAAGGCATCACCATAGAAACGTCCTCAACTTCAACGCCGCGTTTATAGGGTTTTGCAATTTTATCCGGCAGGACTGGTTTTTCTCCCAATATACTTAAAATTGCTGATCGTGAGATTACGATGTGTCCTACTATCCAGTTGAGGCAATTACCGGCAGGTTGAGGTTCTATGAGGGCTTCCTCATCGGTTATACCTTCAATGTTAGTTTTCAACGCGTTGTGATTGATTTCGAACATTCTTATCAGGTCTTTTGGATGCATTATTCCTCCGATGAATAAGATAAGCGGTTTCGTATAAATAGAAAAGCGGGATTGAACTTAGGTCAATCCCGCTCTAACGGAAAGAATTTAGAGTCTATCCTGAAACCTCGGGGTACCCCCGTCACTACAGTCTGAAGGTAGGACTCTGGGCTTTTGGAAACTAAAATTAGCCCAAGTAAGCTCGTAGAGCTTTTGATCGGGTGGGATGGTTTAATTTGCGGATCGCTTTTTCTTTGATCTGCCGAACCCGTTCGCGAGTTAGACTAAATTCCACACCTATCTCTTCAAGCGTTCTTTGTTCTCGTCCAATGCCAAAGTAGAAACGGATAACCTCAGCTTCTCGTTTTGTTAAGGTGGATAATGCGCGCCGGACTTCAAGCTTTAGAGATTCATCCATAAGGTGTGTATCCGGTGCAGGTTGCATATCGTTACGGATAATGTCGAGCAGTCGATTGTCCTCACCATGAGCGAAAGGCGCATCCATTGAGAGATGACGTCCTGCCATTTTCATCGTGTCTGTTACTTCAGTGGCGTTCATTTCAAGTTCTTTCGCGATTTCATCCGGTGAAGGCTCACGTTCAAATGACTGCTCAAGAACGTTAAACACCTTGCCGATTTTATTCAGCGCTCCTACGCGATTAAGCGGTAGTCTTACTACTCGTGATTGTTCGGCAAGAGCCTGCAATATTGATTGTCTGATCCACCATACTGCATAAGAGATGAATTTGAAACCACGCGTTTCATCGAAACGTTGGGCTGCTTTGATCAGTCCAAGATTACCTTCGTTAATGAGGTCACCGAGCGTTAATCCTTGATTCTGGTACTGTTTAGCGACAGAAACTACGAATCGAAGATTGGATTGAACGAGTTTTTCGAGTGCCTTCTCTCTGTCCCTGATGCTATACTTGGGTGTTTCGCCGTTTTGGACGTCGGGATCCTCTTCGGATTTGTAATTAATAGCCTTTGCCAAAGCGATCTCCTCAACAGGCTTAAGAAGCTCAACTTCTCCGATCTCCTGCAGGTAACGTTCAAGTGATTGATTGGTTCTGATATTCAGTTTTTGAGTGATTTTAGCCATTAGCTCCGCTTAGTTTAATGTTACTGTTAATTGCTGAAGTTTCGCACCATAAAAAATGGGCGTTTTTAAGGGGTTTTTAGTATAGAATCCGACCCCTAATTTGTTATATTGTAGTTAGTTATAACAACATTCCAAAAAGGAGCAGGAATCGTGTTTATTAACAAAAACGACTTTTCATTTTAAAAACAAAGGCGATTTCCAAAAATCCTAATACAACAGGATGGTCTAACCACAATAGAGTGGATCCATTGTAACTGTTGTGCATTCCATCCGTTACGTTTAAGGCTTTTGAGGTAAAACTGTCGGAGCAATTTGAAAAGCTCCTGTATACTGATGACCTCATAGCCGAATGGCAAGGTATCTTGGGACTGCTTCCATCCCTGCAAATGGAAGAATGCATTAATAAAACCGCATAATGCTTATAAATGGAAATTCACATGTTGTTGATTATGCAGTAAATATAATTTCCATGACTTAAAACAGATCAATGATTACAACAGTTTACAAAAGGTGCGAAACTTCAGTTAATTGTACCTCACCGCTATGTACTACGTAAAGAAATTATATTTGTTGAAAAATATAGTTACTATCGAGGTTTTTGTAAAAGTATCAGAATAGAAGAAAACTATGGAAAGTTCTTTATGAATTGAAGTATCTTGCTGAAGAGGACGCCGACGCTACAATTTTCAAGGGAAACGCCATGTCGCGGGTGACTCAACCATAAATGAAAATAAAGCTCTGAGTGTGCGCTTCAGCGCGTGTTAGCTATATCCCGCATTCTACAGACTTTACGCGCTGAAGCGCGCACTCTGAACGCTTATTTTAAAGGGAATGTCATGTTTTGTGTGACTCAACAAATCATTAGAATTACTTGGGTGTGACGAGTGTATCTGTTTGACATTGCCTGCAGGATCATACTAATGTTGGCAAGTAAAGATCCATAATGTTAGAAATAGTAGAAGCGATACTCTTGTCGCTTACGTAATGTTCTTGAAATACAAGAGTTCAAACGATAAAAGTGTCGCTTCTATTATTTCCAAAGAGAATGACAAGAAGGGGTTTTAGTCAGTCACTAAATAAATCATATTGTGATACAATCCATAATTCTATGCTTCTGTTTTTTCTTCAGCAATAAGCTTTTTTAATAACCTTATGAGCCCTTTGATGTCATCTTGAAATTTAGCTAATGCTGTGGATGGATCATTAAATAATTGACTGCGATTATCGGCGAAATCAGCAGGTATTCGTGATCCTGTTAGGTGATGGTAATAGGTCATCGGACGGATTTTCGCCCTTCTAATAATGTCCGGGCGTTTTAAGTTGCCAATCTTTTCGACTTTCTTCCATAGTAAGTCAATAACGTGTGCAAGTCCCTCTACACGTCGATTGATGGTAGCCCTCTTCCCTCTTTCAAGCGGTAACAACTTAATAAGCAGTTTAAATATTTCTTCAGGTGTGTACTCTACGGTTCCCGCTACGTATTGATCTACTAATTCAGTAAGCTGCTTATCGAGTTCCGGGGTCAGGAAGCGCATTTCTGCTCTGTCCATTATTTTCTCCTTCTACAGATTGTGATTACTGATCCCAATCATCCAAATTGATGCAGTCTAACGATTATCAAGTAATATAACTGCAATGTAATTGTTATAGTTTTAATATGCAAGTATTTTAGGCGTATAAAGAATTTATTTTGTGAGATTGAGTAAATAAAATAATACTATTTATAATAGTAATAATACACTATTTAGCTTGCAACCCGTTCAAATCCGAATTAAATTACCGTAGTTATGGTTATCTCTAACCACGACAGCCGGGTTTGGGGACGAGCTCGTCTACATTTAAGTTCATTATCCCGGTTCAATTTCAGGATATTACAATAACGACAAAGGAGGTACTTCTATGAAGTGCTACGTAAAAATCATTTTATTGTGGGTTGCATTAGTATTACCCATATCATTATTCAGCTCAGAACCGGTTGCTTCCGTTGCGGAAAGATCAACCACACTCAACGATGTGATGTTCGAGTGGCGGGTTTCAATGCCTGACAGGGATGATGCTGACGACGACGTTGTCTATGAATACGGTTTCGAGGATGGCTGGAACGAATGGACGCACGCTGATTTATCAGACGTCCCGGCAATGTGGCACGTTTCAGAAGAGCACGCTTACGAGGACGGCAGCAGTTGGTGGTGTGCCGATGAGGACTTGAACGGCTACGATAACCACTGGCTCCAATACCTGGTAACACCGGTACTCGATCTTAGGAACCACGAAGAGCTGACGCTTGAATTTATGCTCTATTACAGTTGTGAGGATCCGGAGCTTGGCGCTCCCCACGATACAACAGGATACGATGGCTGGGATGGCTGCAACGTCTGGATTTCTACCGATGGTGGTGATGAGTGGGAAGTGCTCACGCCTGTCAGCCCTGAGTATGGTTACGAAAGCCTTTACAGTTTCGGCGAAGAGTGGGGTATGGGATTTGACATACCCGGCTGGGCTGGTTTCAACGATGAATGGTTTGAAGCGGAGTTTGATCTCAGCGATTACGCTGAAGAGCAAGTCCAAATAAGATGGGCTTTCTGTAGTGATCCCGCTTGGGCAACCGGCGACAATAACGACGAGGATAGAGAAGCTATTGGTATGCTGGTCGATGAAATGCGGATTCTTGCCGGTGACCAACCGCTTTGGGAGAACGATGGATCTGAAGTGGGCGAAATGGAAACTGAGACTATGGCTGAAGTAGCTGGCGATTTCTGGGAAATTTCGGATGATGATGCCCATACCGGAGATTACAGCGCTCATTGTCCTATAGAAGAGAATCTTAATGATGCTCTTATCTCACCACCAATCGAAATTCCCGAAGAAGGATGGTATACATATTTCGAGTTCTGGTTGTTATGTAATACTGTCGCTTGTAATCCGGATGGTGATCGTTCATTAAATGATTTGTTTCGTATCTATTTAAGCAATAACGATGGCGTCTCCTGGCAGTATGTACTTCATGATTATGGACATCCCGATCAGAGACCTAATTGGTATGAAGATTGGGCGCTATACGGTCCCGACTCGTGGTATGGTACCGAAGATGCTTCTGAATGGCAAATTAAGCTGAATATGACTCGATTTGCAGGTGAAACCATTATGCTGCGCTGGCATTTAGTAACCGATGATATAATGGAAGGCGATCAAGGAAGCGGGCTTTGGATCGATGACTTCACAATGCTTACCACTTCGCGTCGCGAAAACGACGTCGGTCTGGAGTGGATGCACGTCGGCTACCCGATCACACAAGGGCAGACTACCGATTGCCAGATTATGCTTGGAAACTATGGTATGGCATCACAGAACTCAATCAGGAAGTACTATCAGATCGATGAAGAACGCGCAAGACCGATCATACCCTGGCAAGGAGAAATCGGACCGGACGAGATTGAAACCTATAACTTCCGACCTCAATGGCCCTATGCAGGTGAAGCAACACTTAGCGCTTATACTGATTTACCTGATGACGAGAACCCGAACAACAATTTGATATCAACAGAAGTTATTATCTTACCGGAAGATATGCATCAGCTCGGTTATGACGACAGACGCTCTGATGTTAATCTGTTTTCAGCAGTAAACACTGGTCCAGCAGTTTTATTTACACCGGATGATGATGGAGTCGGTGAAAATGTCCGGCTTCATGCGGTTGAAGTGCAATGGAGCGAGGGACAAGATGGGGAAGCGCCAGTCACACTTAGAGTGTTTGACGATCGGCGTGGTGATATAGGTGATGAGCTTTACTCAGAGGAAATTATGATTGGACCGGATGACCTTCATCCAAACATTCACCGGATCAATCTCACAGATGTTGAAGCGCTTCAAAACATTGACGATGACTTCTGGGTATATTTCAATATCGAAGGCAACGACAGTTTACCCAGATTCATGGGCAGGCGCATTGGAGACGATGATCCCAATTGGGGTGAGGGACACTTCTTTGTCTCGAATGGGGTAGCTGCAAATCCATCCGAGTTTGAGTTCCTGATTAGCGCATTGGTTACTCCTGCAGGTGAACTCCCAGATGTAGAATTAACAGCCGGACGTTCGGAGGTAGACTTTGAAGCGGTGGATACAAACACGGAAAAAGCAATAGGTCTGACGGTTTTCGGCGGCGGTACTTCACCTGTAACGATAGAAGGTGTTTCTATTGATAATGAGGTATTCACTGCAACTATTGAAGAAGAGCTGCCTGTTGAATTGGGTATTGGTGAGCATCTATATATAATGCTTACTTACCTGCCTCAAGAAGAAGGTGAATTCAGCGGAACCTTATCATTCGACTGTGATGATGATTCACCGCCGACGGTTGATTTAATTGGAACATCACTCGGTGTAGAGGCTGGCGATGTTGATTTCCCTGTTTCATTCTCACTTGGAGACGCTTATCCCAATCCGTTCAATGCTACTGCGGTTATTCCGTTTGACTTGTTGCATTCCACGGATGTGAAGTTGGCGCTATACGACCTGAATGGACGTAAAGTGGTGGATCTCGTTACAGGCAATCTAACAGTCGGTCGTCACGAGTTTACGCTTAATGCGAATAACCTTGCTGCCGGAGTGTATCTATATCGTCTGCAAGCTGGAAGCTTTACAGCGGTTAAGAAACTTGCGCTGGTGAAATAGCTTGTATAATCAATACGTATAATATTTACACGATGATGCCGCTGGTGAATAAATACCGGCGGCATCGTTATATAAGTAGCGCTGGTGTTTCGTCGGCTCTACAGGTTTTACAGCAATAATGGAGAATTAAATGCCATGTAAACAATCAGCATCAACAGAAAACGTCGGACTTGACTTAGGACAAACAGCTCCTGATTTCAATCTGCCGGGCGTTGACGGAAAGAACTATAGCCTCGATGATTTCAAAGGTAAGATGAAAGCGCTTGTAGTTATATTTTCTTGTAATCATTGTCCCTATGTAATCAAAACAGAAGAACGAATGATTGCACTAGGGAATGAATATATAAACAAGGGAGTCGGATTCGTATTAATTTCTGCTAACGATATTATTAACTATCCCCAGGATAGCCCTGAGAATATGAAGAAACGAGCAGCGCAGAAAGGATTTCCATTCCCATACCTTTACAACGAGACGCAGGATGTGGCACGCACTTACGGAGCGCAGGTTACACCACACGTGTTTCTATTTGATGGTGATATGAAACTGCGTTATCGCGGCGCTATTGACGATGATATAGACAATCCCAGTCGCGTAAAAGTCACATATCTTAGAGATGCCATCGAAGCGATTCTATCCGGCGCACCTACTGAGATCAAGTATGCTGATACGAGACCGGTTGGTTGCAGCGTTAAGTGGAAGTGACGGATTTCCTCTATTTACACAGGAAACGCCATCTCCGTGTGATTACTTTGGAGTGCGCAAGCCATGCTTGCGCCTTGAGTAGTGATTATATGCAATGTAAACAGCGCAAGCATGGCTTGCACACTCCAAAGTATTGAATACGTGAGAGATAATTCTATATTTCAAGGGAATGACATGTTGTGGTATGATTCAACAAAGTGTGAAAATACGCGTTCAGAGTGCGCGCTTCAGCGCGTGTTTGCTATATTCCTTATTCTAAAAACTTCACGCACTGAAGCGCGCACTCTGAACCCTTATTTCAAAGAGAATAGATATACCATCCCCCTATTCCTTTTACTGCTATCTGCTTTTCTAATCCCTGCAATAGCTGCACAGAAACTACTTATCCCGATGGACTTATCCCAGCGCGATCATCTGAAAGCTTATGGCATTGCATATTGGACGGTTAAGCAGGGAGGTAAGGCAGAATGGTTGCTTAACTATCGGAGTGGATCCTTTCTCTGCGATCATTACTCACAGCTTGAACGCCTCTGCCGGATTAGAGGCGTATCGTTTGAATTGGTCAGCGGAAACCAGACTGCAAGGATATACGCTGAGATTGAAAGCGCCAATATGGAGGTCGTGCCATTGGAGAAGGCGCCGAGGATTGCAGTATATGCTCCGGAAGGTTATGAGCCGTGGGATGATGCGGTTATGATGGCATTGACTTATGCGGAGATACCTTACGACCAGATCTACGATGACGACGTTCTGAAAGGACTGTTAAACGAATACGACTGGCTGCATCTGCACCATGAGGACTTCACCGGTCAATATGGGAAGTTCTACGCATCATATAAGAATTCTGCTTGGTATAAGGAGAACAAAGCTAAAAATGAAGCTCGTGCAGGACGTTGGGAGTTTCCCACTGTCAGTGAGATGAAGAAAGCTGTAGCTCGTGAGATCAAGGGATACGTTGTCAAAGGTGGTTTCCTGTTTGCTATGTGCTCTGGTACAGATTCATTTGACATTGCCCTATCGGCTGAAGGCGTGGATATGGTGGGAATTCCTTACGACGGTGATCCGCCGGATCCGGATGCTCAGAAGAAGCTTGATTACTCCAAGTGTTTGGCTTTTAGCAAATTTAAGCTGATATTTGATCCAAAGATATACGAGTTCTCCGATATAGATATGACAAAAGAATCAGGTCGAGGCTGGAAGGGTGAGGCGGGAGATTATTTCACCTTGTTCGAGTTTTCAGCTAAATACGATCCGGTTCCGACAATGCTGACCCAGGATCATACCTCGGTAGTCAAGGGTTTTATGGGACAGACGACGTCCTATCGTCGTTCGCTGGTTAAGCCATCAGTTACAATAATGGGTGAGTATGAAGGTCGGGATGAAGTCAAGTACATTCACGGCAATATCGGACAGGGTTTCTGGACGTTCTACGGCGGGCATGACCCTGAAGACTACCGCCATCTGGTCGGTGATCCACCAACAAACCTCGAACTGCATAAAAACTCACCAGGGTATCGCTTAATACTCAATAATGTGCTGTTTCCAGCAGCGAAGAAAAAGAAGTTGAAAACGTGAGAAATCTAAACTTTCATTTTCCAAGGATAAGGTCATTCCAATGAAAGATTCAGAATTACTAAAACTACTGAAAGATACTGAATCAGACAGAGTTGAACGAAAAGCTTCTCTTTCAGATAAAAACAAGATTGCTCAGGCTATTTGCGCCTTTGCTAATGATATTCCTAATTATAATCTGCCGGGTGTAGTTCTCATTGGTGTCAACGATGATGGATCGTTTTCAGAAATTGCGATTACGGATAAACTGCTGCTTGATTTAGCAGACCTGAAAACCAATGGCAATATATATCCTTTCCCAATGATGACGGTGCAAAAGAGAGTATTAAACGACTGTGAATTAGCAGTGATTATTGTCTATCCATCCGATTATCCACCGGTAAGGTATAAGGGAAGAACCTGGATTCGTATTGGTCCGCGTAGAGGAATTGCCACACCTGAAGAAGAACGCCGTTTAATTGAAAAACGTCTGACTAAGGATTTGCCCTACGATATTCATCCGTTAGGAGCTTCGTCTATAACCGATCTGGATTTAGACCTGTTTACACGCATTATTTTGCCTTCTTTCCAACCACCAGAGGTAATAGAAGAAAACACTCGCACAATTGAAGAACAACTTGCATCATTGCGTTTCACAACACTCGATGGAATACCTACTGTATTAGGAATCCTTGTAACCGGCATCAATCCCCGAATGTTGATTCCGTGCTCTTATGTTCAGTTTCTCAGAATTGATGGTGAAGACATTACCGATCCAATAATATCCCAGAAGGAGATACAAGGCGCACTTCCTGATTTGCTTAGACGACTTGAAGAGGTTTTAGAGCTGAACATTTCGGTCGCTTCAGATATTACATCATCGTCACGAGAAATCCGATCTCCTGATTATCCTTTACAAGCATTGCAACAACTCTGTCGTAATGCAGTTTTACACCGTAGTTATCAAGGTACGAATGCTCCAATACGGGTTTATTGGTATAACGACAGAATTGAAATTCATAGTCCGGGTGGACCGTATGGACAGGTTAATCGAGATAACTTCGGAAAACCAGCCATTACAGATTATCGTAATACGAATTTAGCGGAGGCTATGAAACATCTCGGTTACGTGCAACGGTTTGGGTATGGATTAGTATTAGCGAAAAAAGTATTGGCTATAAATGGTAATCCTGATCTTGAGTTCGTGGTAGATGATACAAATATCCTTGTTACCATTAGGAAACGTGTTTGAACTTTGTAGGTTTCCCATTCGGACAAATAACGAAATCTGGGGACAGTATATCTATTTTTATTCTGAATTATGAATTTTGAGTTTTGAATTGTCAGGTGGTGTCCCCTAACAAGGGACACTACCAATTGTTATCAATTGAAATAAATATCTTTGGTTAATGTTAATGTATAGAAATCACATACCCTTTTCTTTAATTCAAAATTCAGAATACCTAAATATATGCCTTCCAACAACATCCTGATAATATCCGGTGAAGTATCCGGTGATCTTCACGCTGCACCGGTAGTGTTCGAATTGAAGAAGTTGAAATCCGAGCTTGCTTTCTGGGGAACGGGGGGACATCAGATGAGCGAAACCGGTGTTGAACTACTTGCACATATTGACGATCTGGCTGTGATGGGGTTCAGCGATATTCCGAAGATGCTGCCGCGCCTCTCTCGTCTGAGAAAAACTATCCTCAAACAGGTAGCTTCCCGAAAAACACAATTAGTGATATTAGTTGATTATCCTGGCTTTAATCTTAATCTTGCTAAGGTTTTAAAGGGAATAGACAATCCTCCGAAGATATTGTATTATATCGCACCTCAAGTCTGGGCGTGGCGATCCGGCAGGATCCGGAAGATGAGCAGGGTCGTGGATAGATTAGCGGTTGTTTTCCCATTTGAGGTTGAACTTTTTCGAGCTGAAGGAATAAAGGTTGATTTTGTCGGGCATCCGCTTCTGGATGAGTTGGGTGACTATCTTACGCCCACTGTCAATCACGGCGGGATGACAACCAACCCTATATCCGCTGTCAGCCCACCGCGGCTGACAGCGGTTTCTGATAAACCATTGTTAGCATTATTACCCGGCAGCCGCGTTCAGGAAATCAAAAGACATTTGCCAATAATGGTAAATGCTGCCCTTCGCTTAAGAGAAACAATACCAAACCTTAAAGCTGCAATAGGATGCGCTCCAAATCTGGATAAACGGTTATATGAGGACATCATCGGCGATAGCAGTTGGATCGAATTGCATAATGACAGCCGTGATCTATTGTTAGAAGCCGACGCAGCGGCAGTATGCTCGGGTACGGCAACTCTCGAAACAGCATTAATGGGCACACCACAAGTGGTCGTCTATCACACTTCCACGTTGAACTATCTGATCGCAAAAACCTTTGTTCATTTAAAAAATATCGCTCTGGTTAACGTTGTAGCCGGTAAGCGAATTGTACCGGAATTAATTCAATATGACCTAACACCACAGAACCTGACAAGAGAACTTAAGGAATTGTTGTCTGATAAACAGAAGCAGGTTGAAATGATTAACGCATACAAGGATGTAACAATTCGACTCGGAACTGGTAATGCAGCGAAAAATGTTGCAAAGATAGCGTTTGATATGCTTGAATAGAGGGTATTAATTTACTATATTAATAAGCTATGTATTATGGAACGCGGATGACACGGATTAAGCGGATTTCCACGGAAAGAAATCCGCGTGAATCCGCTTAATCTGTGTCATCCGCGTTCCGTTTTTAGCTGGAATGCTACCTAAAATATCTAATACAACAAAAGAAATAGAGGAGCAAAATGCTACCCGAATTTAAAAATACACCTTTTACAGATTTCAGTATCGCTGAAAACAAAACCGCTATGGAAGAAGCGCTGGCCAAGGTCAAGAGTGAACTTGGCAAGCGTTATCCCGTTATCATAAGCGGCAAAAGTTACATCGAGGGAGACACCTTCAAATCGGTAAATCCCGCTAATACCAGCCAGTTGATAGGCGAGTTTACCAAAGGAACCAAAGAGATGGCGGAGGAAGCCATTGAAACCGCTGCTGCAACTTTTGAGGAGTGGAAAAAGGTTCCCGCTTTTGAACGAGCTCGGATACTGTTGAAAGCCGCTGCAATTATGCGTCGTCGTCGCTATGAAATGGCTGCCTGGATGGTTTACGAGGTCTCCAAGAGTTGGCCCGAAGCTGACGGTGACGTAGCTGAAGCAATTGACTTCCTTGAGTTTTACGCCCGTGAGATGATGAGGCTTTCCGAACCGCAGCCGATTACTTCTTACTCGGGTGAAGAGAACGAACTTTATTACATCCCCCTGGGTGTATCAGTCGTTATCCCACCCTGGAACTTTCCCTGCGCAATACTCGTTGGGATGACTTCCGCTGCTATCGTTACGGGAAACACGGTTGTGTTGAAACCAGCTTCCACATCACCGGCAATCGGTTTCAAGTTCTTTGAGATTATGGAAGAAGCCGGATTACCACCCGGCGTGTTGAACTTCCTGCCCGGTCCCGGGGGCGCTATCGGAGATACAATCGTTGACCACCCTAAAACTCGCTTGATAGCTTTTACTGGCTCGATGGAGATAGGTTTGCGCATTCATGGTCGCGCGGCTAAGTTAAATGAAGGTCAAGTCTGGATCAAACGCACCATTCTCGAAATGGGTGGTAAAGACTTCATTATGGCGGACGAAACAGCCGACCTCGACGAAGCTGCTGACGGCATCTTTGCTGCAGCATACGGTTTCCAGGGACAGAAGTGCTCGGCTTGCAGTCGCGTTATTATTCACGAGGATATCTATGATGAACTACTCGAAAAAGTTGTGGAACGTGCGAAGAGAATTAAGGTCGGGCAACCCGACAACCCGAAACACTTCATGGGAGCAGTCATCGACCAGGCTGCGTATGACAAGATTCTGGAATACATTGAGTTCGGTAAGGCGGAGGGAAAGCTGGTACTGGGCGGTGGAAAAGGACCGCGAGGAGGATGGTTTATAGAACCAACCATATTCAGCGACATCAAGCCAAACGACCGACTCGCCCAGGAAGAAATCTTCGGCCCCGTTCTAGCCTTCATCAAGTTCAAAGACTTTGAAGAAGGAATCGCCATTGCCAATGGCACCAAATTCGGACTGACCGGCGCCCTTTTCAGCCGCAACCGCAGCCGCCTCGAACAAGGTCGCGCAGAACTTCACACCGGCAACCTATACCTGAACCGTAAATGCACCGGCGCCCTGGTAGGCGTCCAACCATTCGGCGGATTCAATATGTCCGGCACAGACTCGAAGGCTGGAGGCAGAGATTATCTGCTGCTGTTTACGCAGGGGAAGTCGGTTTGTGAGAAGTTTTAATGTATCCCAACTTCTATTAAAAGAGGAATAAGGCAGGATAAGGCGGGTGTCTCTACCCGCCTACTTCAATTGTCCACATTGATTCACACAAATTTATACAAGATGCCGGAGTTAAAGAAAATAAAACCCACTCATCGAGCTATAAAGCGGTATTATGATACCATTGATACGCTTCGCAAGCAGGGTGTGACCCACGAGGGTGGACTCCGTCAGGCGTTTCAGAGCTTGCTTGCCGACACAGCACGTCAGCTTGGCTGGACGCTGATAACAGAACTTGGTGATCGCGTGAAAGGCAAACGAATAGTACCTGATGGGACTATTAAAGACCGCAACGGACTTCCCCGTGGCTGGTGGGAAGCCAAAGACTCCGCCGACAACCTGGACACTGAAATTAGTAAGAAAATCGGCAAGGGCTATCCGCTCGGAAACATCCTCTTTGAGAATACCATCGTCGCCGTCCTCTTCCAAAACGGGAGCGAAGTCATGCGGATATCCCTCACCGACCCCGCTACGCTCGCCAACCTGCTAAACCAGTTCTACGCTTACACCGAACCCAACATAGAAGGTTGGGAAAAGGCGATTGTTCAATTCAAGCCGTATATCCCGGAATTAGCGCAAAGGCTTAACGAAATCATAAAGGAAGCCCACCAGAATAATCCCCGCTTCAATCACGCGTTCAACAGCTTCTTCAAACTATGCCATATCTCTTTGAATCCTAACATCAGCCGCGATGCTGTAGACGAGATGCTCATCCAGCACCTCCTGACAGAGCGGGTCATCAGAGAAGTGTTCCGCGACTCTGAATTCCGCAGCCGCAACGTCATCGCCGCCGAGATTGAAAAGGTCATTACCGCGCTGGTCTCCCATTCGTTCAGCCGGGAAGAATTCCTCCGAAAATTAGACCGATTCTATATTGCAATTGAAAACGCAGCACGCACCATTGAGGACTTCACGGAAAAGCAATACTTTCTCAGCACTGTCTATGAGCAGTTCTTCCAGGGGTATTCAGTAAAGGTCGCAGACACCCACGGCATCGTGTACACACCCCAGCCAGTGGTGGAGTTTATGTGCAACAGCGTTGAGAAAGTACTGAAGGAAGAGTTCGGCGGGGAACTCTGGGATCCGGACGTGGTTATCGTTGACCCTGCCGTCGGAACGGGAAGCTTCATCGTCAACCTGCTGAAGGCGGGTCGCGTCCCCAGCCGCGAATTGAAGCGGTTCTACAAGGAGCGGCTCTTCGCCAACGAGGTGATGCTGCTCCCCTACTACATCGCCTCACTAAACATCGAGCATGCATATTACGAGCGCACAGGCATATATGAGCCGTTTGAGGGCTTGTGCTTCGTGGATACCCTTAACCTCAAAACCAAGGAACCGGTCGGCAAAAACGCCATATTCCGCTTCACCGAAGAGAACACTCAGCGAATTGAGCGTCAGCAAAAGTCAAGGATAACTGTAGTCATAGGCAACCCGCCCTACAACGCACATCAGGTCAACGAGAATGACAACAATAAAAATCGACGTTACCCAGAAGTGGAAAAGCGTCTTAAGGATACCTATGTCAAGGATTCCAAAGCTACTAACAAGAACGCTCTCTGGGATGCTTACGTCAAATTCTTCCGCTGGGCGACCGACCGACTGGAGCAAAGGGACGGAATAGTTTGTTTCATTTCCAACAACAGCTTCATTGATGCAATTGCCTTTGATGGGATGCGCAAACACCTCCTTCAGGATTTCACCAGGCTCTACCAATTTGACCTTCGAGGCAATGTCCGCAAAGGTCAGCGGGAAGGCAATGTCTTTGACATTATGGTCGGTGTTGGAATCACCATCGCGGTCAAGTCCAGGCGGCACCGCGAGAATAAACTGTTCCACCACGCCATCAAACCAGGCTTGAGTCGAGAAGAGAAGCTCGAGGAACTCATGCAAAGGAGAGTCTATAATAATATCAATTGGCATGAACTGCATCCTGACAAGCGGCATACCTGGATACTGCCTGAAGCAGCGGACTTATTTGGAAAGGAATTACCTATGGGACGCTTTGAGGCGAGAAAAAAGGTATGGACTGACGCTCGAGCGATTTTTCACCTGTTTGGCAATGGGGTGAAGACCAACCGGGATAAAATCGTATATGATTTCAACCGCGATAGACTAATTCCACGCGTTAAGCAATTCATTGAAGATTACAATTGCGTTATGGACCGCTGGAAGCGCATTCCGCATGAAGAAAAACCAGAGAATAACAACATTACCATATTTGTGGATGATTTCTGTGAGAAATTTAAAAACATAGATTGGAGTGAATCCCTGAAAGCCAATCTGAAGCGTGAAGTATATGGCATTTTCGAGAAATCAATATTTAGAAACTCTCTATATAGACCATTTGTAAAGATGTTCTTATACTTTGACGCTTTTTTAAACGAAAGGCGTTATCAGTTTCCCAAAATCTTCCCAACATTGGATAGCGAAAGAAATAACATTGCAATTTGTTCATCTGGTATTGGAATGATGAAACCTTTTCAATGTCTAGTTGTAAATTTAATTCCTAGCGTTGATATGTTGGAAAAAACCCAATGCTTTCCCTTCTACACTTACAAAGAGGACGGATCAGGTCGACTGGAAAACATCACCGACTGGGCGTTGGGTGAGTTCCGTAAGCATTACAAGGACGACAAAATCGGAAAGTGGGACATCTTCTATTACATATACGGGCTGCTACATCACCCCGGCTACCGCGAGACCTTCAAGGACTGCCTGAAGCGCGACCTGCCCCGCATTCCCTTCGCGCCGGACTTCCGGGCATTTGAGAGAGCAGGTAAGGAGCTGGCAGAATGGCATCTGAATTATGAAACTGTTGAGCCTTATGAGCTGGAGTGGGTCGAGACACCGGATGTGCTGTTTTCGTATAAGATTGAGAAGATGAAGCTGACGAAGGACAAGAAAAACGTAATTATCAACGAATCTCTGACTTTAAAGGGTATCCCGTCGGATGTTTTCGACTACAGACTTGGCAACCGGTCGGCTCTGGAGTGGGTAGTTGATCAATATCGCGTCAAAACAGACAAACGGACGGGTATTGTCTCGGATCCGAACAACTCTGATGATCCAAAGTATATTACCAGGCTCATTGGTCAAGTGTTGAGAGTCAGTCTTGAGACTGTGAAAATTGTTAATAGTTTGCCAAAGGATTGGCATTAATGATCCTGTTGAAATACTTCTCGTTTTGTCATTCCTAACTCATTTTGTCATTCCAACTTTCGCTGGAATCACAAAGAGGGGGTTTTCGGTCAGGCGCTAAATATCTATTTGACACGAGGCAACCATCATGATAACCATCGACTTTGATGTGATTGTTTTCAAAGAAGACAATACCTATGTTGCGTATTGCCCTGAGCTGGATATATCCAGTTGCGGCAATAACGTAGAGCATTCCAAGGAGATGCTGAAAACCGCTGTTCGGCTTTTTCTCGAAGAAGCCGAAAAGATGGGAACAGTTGAAAACATACTCGAGGAAGCCAGATATATTAACAACAGTTCGGGGCGCTGGATTCCTCCCAGGCTTATCGCAACCGAACAGGTTAGCCTTTAATATAATGCCGAAAATAACACCTATACCGGCTCGAACGCTGAGGAAGGTTTTTGAAAAGTCTGGTTTAAATGCGTTTGAATAGAGGGAGATCATTTCGTTTACACTAAGGAAGGGGTTCAAAGACCGGTTATTATCCCGAATTGGAAAGAAGCACCGGTATTCATTATCAAAAATAATCTAAGAACTGCTGGTATAACACGTGAAGAGTATCTCGCAATTCTTAAGAAGCTATAGAGCAGAACTTTCACTCAAACGAGTGGAATGTTTCCTTAAATAATTGTTATTGAGAAGTATTCACTCTGTAATGACAGAGAATAGCAGGAATAACCTGTAAATAGTGCCTGACCGAAAACCCACGTTTATCTGGATATTAATCCCCTTTTGTCATTCCCGCGAAGGCGGGAATCCAGGAGAAACAACAGATTATCTGGATTCCCGCCTTCGCGGGAATGACAAAAGGGG
>JAVCDD010000029.1 GCA_030765125.1 Candidatus Hatepunaea meridiana | reverse complement strand
GAGGAGTTGATCTTATTAATACGTCGGATGGAGGCGCAGCGATATTAGGACAAAGATATTTCGAATTACAGCAACCAAGAAGGCATTTCTGGCGGGACATTATTATCAAAATCGCTCCAATAGAGGACAACGACATTGCCGAAGGTTTTGAGTCTTACGATTTTCCTCATACTGTTTGTTTAATGCCGTCATATCCCAATCCATTTAATAGTACAACACATATTAGCTACGATTTGAACGAAGCCCTTAATATAAAAGTGACCATTTCCAATACTAAGGGACAGCAGATAGCTGTTCTGGATCATGGCGAAAGAGCAACCGGAACATATAATCTGACGTGGAATGCTGATAATGTTCCTTCGGGGATATATTTCATCAAGCTGAATACTTCAGACTTTGAACAAACCAGGAAAATCCTGCTGGTTAGATAAGAAATTTTTCAAAAAAGTTCCCTCTCCCCCCTGATTTTATGGGGGAGGAGGGAATTATTTTCTAATGGTAAATAAATTCATAGAGAGAAATACAATGCGTATAACCCTGTCATTAATATTAACCGTTCTCATATCTTCTTCTTATGCTACAATCGAAATTGAGTGGTCATGTGTTCTTGATGAAAACACACGACCTATTTCATTTATTCAAACGGATGATAGAGGTTTTCTAATATATGGTTATCACGATCGTGCAATATTCACTCGAATAGATTCAGATATTGAAATTATCTGGCGTAGATCATGGGATATAATTCACAAAAATTCCCATTGTGAAAAGTTGATAGCTCTTCCCGATGGTCACTACGTTTTAGTCGGTAATATGCTAACTGAGCTTGAAAATGATGAATATGGTGAGAGTGACATATTCCTGTTTGAGTTTAATGATAATGGTGATTCATTAAACTATACTATTTGGGAAAGTGACGATTATGTTTTTATGAAGGATGTCGTTGAGCTCGATGATGGAGGTTACATCTTTATTGCATATATAGAAAGCAATGATCATCAGGACAAAGAATATATCGCAATTAGAGTTAACAGTGAGGGTGAGGTCATCTGGGAGGAAACGATTCAACATCCAGTTCCTGATTTCGATCTATATGATATTTCCAGAGCAGCCGACGGAAATTTTCTTATATGTGGAAAAATATATATTACACGTCCAAATCGCGGAAATTATGGACATATCTTATCGATAGATTCAGACGGCGAGATTCTTTGGCGACAAAACATTGAGTCTTTTTCGGGGCGAAGTGGTTCTTTCGTGGAATCTTTAACGATTTCTAATAATAGTTTTGCTGTAATTGGAACTGTCGGATCTGGTGGTATTCACGATAATATCTGGTATTCAACGTTTAACCCTGAGTTTGAGAATGATGTAAATAAAAGAATAATGAACATTGAGGTTGGTCTAGTAAATGGAATAACTTTACCTGGAAGTAATATTTTTATATTGACAAGAATTGAGGATCAAAATTATCCTAACGATTATCAACGTGGTTATCTGTTGGTTCATATAAATGAGGAGGGTGATTCGCTTGATAGTCATTTTTGGATGCCTGATTCATTAGCCTACGCCAGAATAATTAACACTTCCGATGGTGGAGCAGCAATAGTTGGTAGAAGAAACATACATCCAAGGAGTACAAGATACAGAGATGTTATTATAAAAATCGCTCCAATAGAGGATAACGATATTGCCGAAGGTTTTAAGTCTAACGACTTTCCTCATACTGTCTGTTTAATGCCGTCATATCCTAATCCATTTAATAGTACAACCAGGATAAGCTACGAATTGAATGACATTATGAACGTTGAGGTTTCAATCTTCAACACTCTTGGGCAGCAGATCGCAGTTCTGGATCGTGGCGAAAGAGCAGCCGGAACATATAATCTGACGTGGAATGCTGATAATGTTCCTTCGGGGATATATTTTATTAAATTGATCACTCCAACTGTAAAACTCACAAGAAAGGTTTTACTTGTTAGATAAGCATCTATTGCTTGAGATTCCCCTACCCCCTTTATTAAGTGGGGGTAGGGGAGATTGAAACAGCATGGAATGCCTACCCAAAGCTTTTGACATAAACAGTCTGTGCTACGAAATTTATACAAGGGTTTTAAAAATGCGATTAATCATTATAATCCTGTCAATTCTTCTTCTCTACACTTCAGTTCGTGCATTCGAGATCGAGTGGACACATATCCTTGATGAAGAAAGAGGACCAATGTTGTTTAAACAAACGGATGATGATGGATTTCTAATCTATGGCTTTTCCAATGATCTGGCATTTTTTACAAGACTGAACTCGGAACTTGAAGTTATCTGGTGGCAATCATGGCATATTTTTGAACGTAAAGACTGGTGTGAGAAACTCCTCGAACTTCCTAACGGGAATTATGCCTTAGTGGGAAATCGGTTAATATATGTGAATAATGGAAGAGGCGAAAGTGATTTTTTCGTTTTTGAGTTCACTGATGATGGTGATTCACTTTCTTACTTCGTTTGGG
>JAVCDD010000326.1 GCA_030765125.1 Candidatus Hatepunaea meridiana | reverse complement strand
TATGATATCAAGCGATTCGGAAGGGTCGATAATGATGAAGCCGGATACTATCGCTACCAGCTTCGTCGCAATGGCGTCGAGATCATCTATGTATCGGAGAACTTCAACGGCGATGACACCGATGATCTGTTGCGACCAGTCAAGCAATGGCAAGTACGCCAGGAGTTGAAGGACTTGTCAAAAGTCACGATCCGGGGGCTTCTGTCTCGCGCCGATGGTGGCTGGTGGGTGGGAGGCATACCGCCGTATGGATACGATCTGGCATATTATGATGGGTCCGGGCAATATTTATGCACTGTCCGTTTTATGGAGGATGGTTCGAAACAAGTGCTCGATCAGGACGGGAATATCACTCGAACCGTTCCGAAGGGAGAGCGGCTGCAGTTCACTAAGCGTGATAAATCACGTCTCGTGCTGGGACATCCGGATCGCATAAAGCTCATCAAACAGATATTCGACTGGTACGTGTTAGAAGGCATCGGTTATAAAAGCATCGCTGATCGATTGAATCAGGCTGGTGTACCAACCCCGATGGGCGGTCGGCGTCGGACATCAAAGGAGGCAAAGTGGTGCGCTACGACAATTATGTCGATCCTGCAGAACCCGGTTTATACTGGCGATATGGTTTGGAATCGGCTGTCATTTGCCAAGTTCCATAAGATTTCGAATGGTCGGGCAGTTCAAACGCGACACTTTCCTGGGCATGGACCTTCCCGCAACGGGCAGGAAGACTGGATCGTTCATAGAAATAATCATCCGGCAATCATTACACGCACAAGGTTTGAGCAAACACAGAAACGCCGTGAAGCAACTGCGAGATTTGGATATGCCAATACTCACAATGTAGGTAGAGGAGCCAGATCCCCATATTTATTGACTGGATTGATCCATTGTTCCCACTGTGGACATAAGTGGTTTGGATATACCGTAAACAGCGGTCGTAAACGCAAGGATGGATCAAACTCAAAGACGCTTTATTACGCATGCGGTGGGTATGTCAGCAAAGGTAAGTCTGTATGTCCAAGGCGGGTGGTTCGCAAGGAATGGCTGGAAGAGTGGGTGGTAGAAAAGATCGAAGCAATGCTCAAGGAATACTTTGGGACTCCTGAAGGGCTTGAAAAGATACATCGGATGGTCGAAGAGGAAATTAATGGTATGGTTCCGCAGATCGGAAAAGAGTTAGATCAGGTGGAAGGAAGGATTCAAGAAGTCAAACAAACCATATCAAACCTGATCGAAAACCTGACTTCGACTAACAGGGAGTATGTTGACGCCAGACTGGTAGAGCTGAAGAGGGAATTGGCAGTCCTTGAATCCAAGCGCCTTGAACTCGAAGCAGCCGGTGCTAAGAAGATTGAATTCAACCGCCTGATCGATCAGGCAGTTGAATTGGCAGGGAAGTTCAAAACAGCGTTCGCTGAAGGGACGGTTGAAGATAAGCGGCTGTTCTTGAGAGCTTTCCTGAAAGAGATTGAGCTTGATCCTGTGAAAGGAAAAGGTCTGGTTATGTTTGTTTTCCTGCCAGGGATGGATGCGATTACAGGAAAATCCACTCTTAACGCTTACAACCAACAGTCTATATTAATATCACTGTAATGCGATGCCCATGCTTTTTATCCTTTCATATTCATATCCTTCACAAGCATGAATTTCTAACTCCTTGTTACGTGTAAATTAAATAGGATATATTCTCAACAAAAGAAGTAACCCAATGGGTATGTTACATCTCCCCTTTTCCCTGTCACATTCATAAGTCTCTCAAGATAGAAACACGACCGGAAAGGCTGTCATCCGATGGCGGAACTATCGTGTCGAGGGAGATTGATGAACAACTGAAAAGCACCAAAATTATTGCTTATAAAATCAACCCACTTATCGAACTGCTGTGAACAAGCATCTATCTCATCATATAAGGATTGCTGTGTCAATATCTTGACTTTACTCTATGATTTAACAAAATATACACCGGAAGGCAGATTTTCCGCATTAATAACGATTGAATAACTGCTGTTTTAACGAAACCGGCTTCTAAGGTTTCCATCCCTTACTCGTAGAAATTATCCGGACCGAGCGAAACCGGCATTGACCAGTAATTGTATGAAGCGTAGAGCAGATAGGTAGTTCCGTACATCTCTGTTTTGGAGAAGGGGAGGGGGCGTTAAGCCTATCCCAATTCTCAATTCAGATTATTGTTATGACTGAAGATAACGAGTTTATTTCACCAAAGCAAGCTTAGCGGTCTTAACATTGCTGCCTGCAGAAAGACGGCACATATAGATACCGGATGGCAGGTCGGAAGCATCCCAACTTACGCTGTATTTTCCACTTGTCATCGGTTTATCGACTAACCTTGCCACTTCTCTGCCTGACAGGTCGAACAGGCTGAGAGTAACATCTGCATCAATGTCAAGGCTGTAATTGATGCTGGTGGTGGAATTGAAGGGATTGGGAAAAGCGGAAAAAATGGTGTGTTTGTGAGGTGGTTCGATTTCTGTTACTTGATGATAAACAGGCGCATCCCACTCCTCAGGGAAGTTGAAGACCATATAAGAGGCATCGTTGACTATGAGTAGCTGCAACCGGTTGCTTTCGTCAAATCTTCCGATGTGAAAAACGAAACTGCGAATGTCAGGCAGAACGAAATCACTGCTCATAATAACTTCCATTGAGCGTGGATCAATAACACGAAGCGGTCTGTTCTGGATCGCAAGCAAAAGCTCCCATACGTCGTCATTGTTGACGTCGATTGCTGCAACTCCTAATACCGGCGCCGGACCAAGCATTTCATTCACAAAGATATCTGTAACTTCTTCTATATACTCGCCAACCAGGCTTAAATCATCAGGATTATAAACAGACAGGTGCACGGCATAAGTATCCTGTCCGGTTTCCTCCCAGTAAGGCTGAGCCCAATCCAGTTCTCCATCGTTATCGAAGTCGTCTACTGCGGAATATTTTGAGAACCCGAAAGCCCAGCCAATCTCTCTATCGTTCTCATCTACAGTTGGTCCTTCAAATATCACAAGGCTGTCCGGTTCCGAGAAATCGCGACCATAAGAGGTGAAAAGCTGGTAATATGTAGTATAATACTCGTTGTTGTCTCCCTGTACTTCCAAACCGTGATAGTCATATCCGGCGACAAACAGATCGCTTCCTGTCTGACCGTTATCACGCAGATTGAAACTAACCGGACGGCAAACCTTTGCAACTCTTTCAGGACGTCCCCTGAGCCACGTTCCCTGCCAGACTTGACCATACCTCCAATATTCAAGTGAACTGCTGTCTCCATCATCATAACTACAAGTTGCGGATACTCCAGTTATTATAATCGGTATTGTGCCGCCATTCTCAAGGAGACGGTCACTGCCCTGTAGAATAAAATCCTGACTATAATAATAAGCTTCAGCCAGGTTGAGTTCGTAATTGGGACCGTAATATGCTTCCAGCACGTGATCACTCTGAATTTCAAAGATTATATCCTGCTGACCATTACGGTTGAAATCGCAAATAAATAAATCTATGCATTCCCATCCTGGTTCAAAATCGGTTGCGTGAATGCTTTCACCGTTCCCGTATATAAGAAGCCTGTGACTGCCGTCTCGGTAGTTAAACACACAAACGACTTCTGTTATGCCATTACCATTAATGTCGAAGGTTTTAATAAACCCGGATGATGCGCCTTCGGGAGGATAAATCCGAAAGGATTCAGTGACCGTGAAAGTTGAATCTTGCGCATATATCGAAACTATTAAAGGAAACAAGATAGAAATGATAAGGGATATGTGAATTGTTCTTGACTGAGACATAATTATTTACCTGATTAATAAGACCTTTTTGGTCTGTTTAACTAAGGGCGTATTCAATTTGATGAAATATACGCCTGAAGGAACATAATCAGCATTCCACGTCAGATTATATGTTCCGGCTGCTCTTTCACCACGATCCAGAACTGCGATCTGCTGTCCCTTAGTATTGAAAACGGTTACTTTTACATTAAGGGTTTCGTTCAGATCGTAGCTGATTCGTGTTGTACTATTAAATGGATTAGGATATGATGGCATTAAACAAACAGTATGAGGTAAGTCGTAAGGTTTAAAACCTTCGGCAATATCGTTATCCTCTATTGGAGCGATTTTGATAATAATGTCCCGCCAGAAATGCCTTCTTGGTTGCTGTAATTCGAAATATCTTTGTCCTAATATCGCTGCGCCTCCATCCGACGTATTAATAAGATCAACTCCTC
>JAVCDD010000292.1 GCA_030765125.1 Candidatus Hatepunaea meridiana | reverse complement strand
CTCACCTGTTGATCAGTGACCATTCAGATCCTCCTTATATATGATCTGAATAGTATACCTGATTCAGTTATTCAATGTGGGAATTTTAATTGTCGTTAGACGGGAATTCTAATTGTCGTTCATCACCAGAGATTTCAAGTATTTAAAGCTATTCAAACTGGATTCCCGCCTTCGCGGGAATGACAAAATGGGAAGTTTTTCAACAGAATCATATATAATGAGTATACACATATTATGAACAAAGAACAACCCGGCTTCGGAGAAGCCGGGCTACATCCTTTCCACCCCCTTAGCCTCATCCCAATACCCATCCATCTTCTCCAGCGTAGCATCCTCCGGTGTCAATCCTTCTTCCGCTAATTTCTTCTCAATATATCTGAAGCGCGACAGGAATTTCTCAATGGTTGACTGTAACGCTAACTCAGGGCACTGGTGGATATATCTGCCGATGCAGGCTGCCATAAACAGGACGTCTCCGAGTTCCTCCCTGATATGCGCTTTGTCGTCCTCCTCGATAGCCTCGCGCAACTCGCCGACCTCCTCTTCAAGCTTAGCGAGGGCGTCCTTGACAATGGGCCACTCAAAACCGACACGTCCCGCCTTCTCGACGACCTTGCGCGCTCTTAGCAGCGCCGGCATATTAGGTGGTATGTCAGCCAAACTCGTCTTCTTGACCCCCTCCTTGCGCTTGGCATCGTTCCACGATGCGTACGCTTCCTCTTCGTTGCCTGCCTTCACATCGCCGAATACATGAGGATGTCGCCGGATTAACTTATCGGACAACTCACGCGCTACGTCGCCCAGATCGAACTCTTTCCTCTCTGATGCAATCTCTGCGTGGAATACAACCTGCAGCAATAGATCGCCCAACTCTTCTTTCATATTTGCGATGTCCTTGTTTTGAACCGCGTTTATGAATTCGTAGGTTTCTTCCAATAGGTTTGGCAACAACGACTCTCGGGTTTGAGCGATGTCCCAGGGGCAGCCGTTCGGGGCGCGAAGATTTGCCATAATGTGGATTACTTCAGCTATGGCATCCAACGTTCCCGGCTTGATTGGATCCGATTTTACGTTAATAGTAGGTATTGTCTTTTTGGGGCTCATTAATTGCGTTCCTTATTTATTCACAACAGATTTAACGGATTAAGTAGATGATTTGGGGTTGTTGTTAAAAAGTGGGCTGTAGTTGGATGGTTTCGCGTAGGGGCCGATTTATCGAGCCCTGTTGCATAAGTTGAAGGGAAATAAGGGGACAGTATACCTATTTTTCTATGGACTATCGTAATTTCCAAGAGTATTTATAAAATAGGTATACTGTCCCCTTATTTTCTCCGCAGGCTACGTAAATATCCTTCGTGCTCTTCGTGTCCTTCGTAGTGGGAAAAAACAGGATTAAATATCCAAATTCTTTACATACTTAGCATTTTCATCGATAAACGCTCTGCGCGGTTCAACCTTATCGCCCATGAGAATCGTGAAGAGCCTGTCGGCTTCCGCAGCGTCTTCAATGTCAACCTTTAACACTGTTCGCCGGTCTGGATCCATTGTCGTTGTCCACAGTTGGTCCGGGTTCATTTCACCCAGTCCTTTGTAACGCTGCAATTTAGATCCCTTGCCACCTAATCGCTCTATAAACCGATCGCGTCCTTCGTCATCATAAGCATAGTATTCCTGCTTGCCCTTCCAAACCCGATATAATGGTGGTTGGGCGATATACATATGTCCCTGCGTAACCAGATCTCGCATATAACGATAGAAAAAGGTCAACAACAACGTTCGGATATGAGCGCCGTCCACGTCGGCATCGGTCATTATTATGATTTTGTTATATCTTAACTTTGATAAATCGAGTCCGCCTTCCTCCTCACCGTTGTCGGATATAAATCCCACGCCTATTGCGGAAATCATTGTTCTGATCTCTTCATTACCAAGTACTTTATCAAGGCGAGCTTTCTCTACGTTCAATATCTTGCCCCTGAGCGGCAGTATCGCCTGGAAACGACGATCCCGTCCCTGCTTGGCTGAACCACCTGCTGAGTCACCCTCAACCAGATATAATTCACAAAGCTCCGCATCTTTTATAGAACAATCAGCCAGCTTACCGGGAAGATCGCCAGACTCAAGCGCACCTTTGCGACGGGTTAAATCACGAGCCTTGCGCGCTGCTTCCCTGGCGCGGGCAGACTGAACCGCTTTTTCCAATATTTTACGAGCAACTGATGGCTTCTCTTCGAAATAAATCGAAAGCGCTTCACCGAATACCGTCTCGACAATACCTTTAACTTCACCATTGCCGAGCTTCGTCTTTGTCTGCCCTTCAAACTGCGGTTCAGGCACCATCACCGACATTACAGCCGTCAGCCCCTCACGGCAATCATCACCGGATAAAGTGAATTTATCACTCTTGAATACGTTGTTCTTAATGGCATAGTTATTAAGCGTTCTGGTCAGCGCCGTCTTGAAACCCGCCAGATGTGTGCCGCCTTCTATCGTGTGAATATTATTGACGTAACTATATATGTTTTCTGTATATGAATCGTTCCATTGAAGCGCCATCTCAACAGGGATCCCATCACGTTCTCCTCCAATACTTATCGGTTGGGGAATTAATGCCTGACGGTTTTCATCAAGGTATTCTACAAACTGTCTGAGTCCCCCATCGAATTTGTATGTTTCTTCCCTCTCTTTATCCGGTCGCAGGTCAATTGCAACAATTTCAAGACCTTTGTTAAGATAGGCTAATTCACGTAATCTCTGTGTGACTATTGAGAACTTCCATTCTATTAAATCGAAAACATCCGGATCCGGCATAAAGGTCGTATCCGTACCCTGAAATTTCGTTTCCCCTATCTCTTCAACATCATATTTTGGATCACCTCTATTATATTCCTGTTGATAGAGTTTCCCGGAATGCCCAACTTTCACTCGACACCATTCAGAAAGTGCATTAACAACCGAAACACCAACACCGTGTAACCCACCGGAAACCTTGTAGGTATGTCGATCAAACTTTCCACCGGCGTGTAGAACAGTCATAACAACTTCTAAAGCGGACTTGCCTTCTTCGAGATGAATATCAACAGGGATGCCCCTGCCGTTATCCTTCACTGTGATTGAATTATCCGGATTAATAAAAACCTCTATTCTATCACAATAACCTCCCATAGCCTCGTCTATAGAGTTATCTACGACTTCGAAAATCAAGTGGTGCAACCCGCGCTGTCCAACATCTCCGATATACATTGCCGGTCTGCGTTGAACAGCCTCAAGACCCTTCAGTACCTTTATGTCATCAGCTGTATAATCGCTATTATCCATGATTCCCGTTTCATTATCTGCCTGTTTACGAACCACTATTTTTTTTCCTTATATTTAACATTCATAATAACATAACAAGTTACGAAAATTTAATATCTGAAACAAGTATATCTCCGATTTCATCATTCAATTTCTTAATAATGTCCTCCTTCATATACGTTAACTCCTGTCGCCAGGGTGGGTTTTTTACTTTGATTTTAAGAATCCCTTTCTTTATCGAAAGTGGGTTTGTTACTGCTGCAATTCTCTTTCCAACAACCTTTTCCCAGATCATTATAGCTTTCTGTTCTTTTATCCTTGATTCATAACCGAGACTCCTGACTAAATCATTGATAGCTCCGTTAATTGAGGTCAACTCTGAACTCCGTGGCTGTTCGCTTTCCCACTTCCTGAAGCCTTTTAAACGAAATTTAAAGTTACCTTTACTACCCTTGTTTTTAGTTAAGAAGTTCATTTTCTCCAGTAAAACAACAAGGCGAACTTATCGTTCGCCTGTTGTATAATTATCATATTAGTAACGTAGGCATCCCCGCCTGCGATATATTTGCTGTTTTGGCGCCTTGCCCTTCAATAGCAAGCATCTCCGCTTAAGAAAACACACGCACGACGACGTATACTACTTAAGTCTGATAGGCATAAGTAGAATAAGGAAATCCTCAGCACCATCAACGGTTGTTCCCTGGAAAACCGCAGCATCGTTTGAAGTATTCAGTGCAAATACAAACTCATCGGTTTCAACCTGTTTAAGAACGTCCATCAGGTAATTTGAATTGTACGCTATTTCCAATGGAGCGCCTTCAAAGTTAGCTAATATTTTTTCCTCTCCTCTCCCTCCAAGATCCGGATCTTCTGTTTCAAGTAAAACACTATCAGCGGCGACTGTCAATTTCACCTGATGTGATATCTGATTTGCAAATATTGAAACTCTTTTAATAGTAGATATCATATCATCAGTATTAATTGTCAATTTGTTAGGATTGTTTTCAGGTATAACGTTCTCATACTTCGGGTAGTGACCTTCTATCAATCTGGTTGTTAACCGTAAATCATCCGTTTTGAACGACGCTCTCGTCTCTGCAATCCCTATTATTGGATTATCCGCATCTTCCAGGTTACGCATTAACAGACTAAATGCCTTCATTGGAATGACAATATCACGTGATTCTCCTGTGTAATCAATCCCGCGTTTAACTATTCGAGATAAGCGATGTCCATCCGTAGCAACGACTCGCAATTCGTCAGGTCGGATTTGCATTAGCACCCCTGTCAGTATTGGACGCATCTCATCATGAGACACCGCAAATGAAGTCTTTGATATCACTCTTTTTAAACAATCTCCACTTAAACTAAATGAAAGTTGTGAATCAATAGGTGGAAGTTCAGGGAAATCCATTGGATCTCCACCCGGCAATGTATATACACCCATTCCTTCACCTTTAAGTGTTACCTTAAAAGGTTCTTGAACGTCTATCTCAAGAATAACTTCCGGTAACTCGCGAATAATATCATTAAAACGCTTTGCCTGTATGAGAATACTACCATCACCTTCTGACTCAATTACCTCGACTTTCGTTGTAACTGTTATTTCAAGATCTGTTGCCGTCATCTCCAGCGCTTGATCTTTTAACTTGAAATGAATATTACCGAGCGATTGCATTGGCATTCTGGTTGGTACCGCTCCCATAATTCGCTGAAGACTCTTCGCCATTGAAGCTTGATTAAAAGAAAACTTCATTTTATTTAACCTCTGTAAATTAATTACATTAGCCTAACAAGTAATAATTATCGAACATAATTATTACTTGTGTTTGTTAAAATAACTTTAATTTTATTATTTAGTTTAAGATAAAACTATATTAACAAGAATCAAATACTCTATTAATATAAAATATATATTATATAGATTCTTATTAGTTTTATTAATAGTGTGAAAATGTTGACAATAAATATCAGGATAAAGAATTTAGTTTTATTTCAAGGATATATGTTAAGAAAATCAAAAGTTGAAATTGTTTACAGTAGAGTTGGTTTTACGGTAATAAAGTTCATTTGAGTTGATAAATTAATTTCTGTGTAATTGTAAAAGGCAAAGTTCTATATATTAACCGTTATTAACATTGTGTGTGTGGAAAACCATTATAAATCTGATGAAGTAAGAATTTCGATATTCAAATGATGGAAATATCTTTAATTTTGTGCAGTGGTCGGTTTATCGAGCATTGTTGCATAAGTTAAAAGGAAGCAAGTTCCAATTTCTTGCGAAGATTATTTACGATTTCTAATTTATCAGGATTTTTCGTAATACTGTTAGTTACAGAGTTTCTTGCATGGATTACGGTTGCATGGTCTCGTCCACCGAAGTGTAAGCCGATTGCTTTAAGAGTTAATTCAGTAAATTCACTCGTTAGAAACATAGCGATTTGACGCGCGTGTACGATTTGTTTTTTCTTTGTTTTTGATAGGAGAAGATCGCTTGTTATCTGAAATTCTCTGGCAACGATTTCTTGAATCTGTTCTACGGATATAGAATCTGTTGTATGATTGGTCAAGTTTTTTACTGCTTCACGTGAGAGATCAAGGTTTATTTCTTTCCCGATAAGAGAAGATTGAGCAAGTAATTGAATTAAAGCGCTACGTAATGATCGGACATTATCAGTGATGTGAGTTGCTATAAAATGAGCGATATCATCTTTCAATACGATTCCGTTTTCAGAAGACAGATATTTTAAAATTGCTAATCGTGTTTCATAATCCGGTGGTCGTATTTCAGCAACTAAACCCCATTGAAGCCGGCTAATTAGTCTTTCACTAAATCCTTTTAGTTCAGTTGGTTGTCGGTCTGATGAGAATATCAGTTTCTTTCCTGCTTGATGAAGTGAATTGAAAGTATGAAAAAAGGCTTCCTGAGTTCGATCCTTTGCCAAAAAGAATTGTACGTCGTCTAAGAGAAGAACATCTACATAGCGATAGATGTGTTTAAAATAATCGGTGTTTTTAGATTGAATACCTTTGACAAAATCTGATGTGAACTGTTCACTGGTGACATATATAACTCGTTTAGCATGTTTCTTTTCAATAATATGGTTTCCAATTGCTTGAATAAGGTGTGTTTTACCAAGTCCTGAGTCACCGTAAATTAGAAGTGGGTTAAACTGCGATTGACCGTTTGATTCAGCCAATGATACTGCAGCGGCATAAGCGAATTGGTTGCAGTCACCGGTTATGAAATTATTGAAACTGTAATCTAAGTTTAGATTAGATGAATCTTTCGTCGGCGGAGATAAATTTACATTTGATTCAGTATTGTGGTAAGGATTATTCCTTCGCTTACGCAATTTAGGAGAATTATCAATTTCATAATTAAGACGTATTTTTTCTCCAAACGTCTCGGCTATAGCGTGTTCTAAATGGTTGCTGTAATGTCCTTCAATCCAATCATAGTAAAACCGACTTGGAACTTTCAGGGTAAGTACATTATCATCATAGGAGATGGGTTCAATAGGCTTAAACCAGGTTAAGTAGCTTTGGTGAGGTAGTTTTTCTTTCAACTTTTTTGTGATAAGTTGCCAGATATCATTATGGTTTTCACCTATAAGGGGGGCCGGATCAGGCATTAAATGTAATTCCTTGGTATGTATAGGTTTATGAAACAGTTGTTAATAGGTGAAGCAATATAGTCTTAATACAGCAACGATGTCAAGTCGGAAAGGGCTGTTAATATATTTTAATGCAATTAATTCTATTTAACGAAAGTGTGTTAAAAAGTAACCATTTACTGTTTTATATCTTCTATCTGCTTGATATTATAAAGATAATCTATATCATCATAATAAACAGCATGTTAGATGATAGAATAAAAAGAAACCATTTTTTATTCACGGATCCAAATTGGATTAGAGTATGCAAAATTTTGTTTCCCTTCTTTTGTTCTTGTAAATAACTCGGCTCTCAAATAAAGAGTGCCTTTCACAGGGATAACAACTTCACCTTTAAAACAATCATCTAATTTGAATTCTATGTTTTCATCGACTATTGGGAAGCAATTCTCGTTTTTATCACCTGCCGAAAACAATTTCAAGGATTCGATCCCCCCAAATTCTGTTGAAGTAGAATACCTTAGATGGATTTTTTCATTGCCTGTGATTTTTACCTCATTTCCAGTATGAAATAAATGGTTGTCTTTAACAATAGTCAATTCAAGTGCAGGACCATTACTGATTACTACTTGTCCGGTCTTCAGGGCATTAATGATGTCTTTCGTACCGGAATGATTACCGGATCTAATGTGGGTTAAGGATTTACCGAAAAGATGATTGTTATGCTCGTACAATGACACCATAGGCAATCTAACCTGTCGGAATCGATTGAAATTACCGTGAGCGTCATTTCCGGCGTAGATGTATTTCCGTTGACCTTTAATAAGAGCGGATTTCCACTCTCCGAGTCCCTTCTTGAAACTAATATCCGGATTCCCATTTAGAATCTGCCAGCCGTCTAATCTGTTGACTTGTAGATCCGCTTCTTTCCAGTTGCCTCGCCCGACTAACAACCTTTGTAGTATTGGTACCGTTTCAAGCGGATGAGCCGCAGCAGTAAATGTATCTTCCGAGAGGCTTTCAATTGCCTGTTTAACGGATAACTCGCTGTGGGTGCGAAGCCATTTCTGTGCGCTGTCCCCTGAACCGGAGATGAATTTCTTTTCTCCGATCACTAACATGTGTACGTTTCTTCCGGTTGCAGAACGGCAGGTAAGTTCTTCTCCTGGCAGTAGTACAACATCATCGTTTTCCCGGTTAAGTTGGGCTATATATTCCTGAAACCTATTCCACTTCTTAAGATCCGGATCGTCTTTAAGGTAATTATCCTCATAATCATCAATGTTGTATGAATGATCAGTCAGCGCCACCCAGCTTAAGCCCTGGGTTCGTGCAAAGCGCTGATAAGCTTCCAATGGCGCTCCAAATTCGACCTGGTCGCCTCCATAATTAGTGTGAGTATGCAGTTCACCGGCTTCCCAGTCGGGGATTCTCGGTAGAGGTTCGGAGGCTTTGAGAACCTTGAAAGGCACATGGGTTAATCCTATATAATTATCTTGGTGAACGATCCGTTCTTGTTTGCCATTATGAAACTGAACTTTTGCATCTACTGTGAGCATCCCGGATGGCAGGCTTGAGGCATCAACATCGAATATCTTGTAATAGAAAGGAGACGTAATTTTTTCATTGAGAGTTATTTCAGAAACGATATCCTGTCCTGCAGTATGTCCATCCTTTATTCCTTTATGATGAATAGACAAAGTTACCTTATGAATCTCAACGGGAAACCGGTGAGCATCTTTCACGATCAGAATAACCGGCAGCGTTGCATTCGGTTCGAGGCGGTGTGGTGTATCAAAGATAATTTCCGGTTCGCGTCGGTAGTAGCGGCTGAAGGGGAAGTAGCGGAAACGGTAGTGGGTTTCAGCGTAAAGACCGATTAGGGGCAGTATGTTAATAATTTCCGGATCCATCATTATCATTGAAGAGACTTGGCAATCAATCCTTTGTCTTTTATACTTTCCAATATATCAGGCATAGCTTCAATTGTTCTTTTCGCATAGTTTCCCTTATCATGAAGAAGAACAATATCCCCGGGTTTTACTCGATTAACAATTCGTTTGACTAATTGCGAAGGTTCAACCGGTTTGTAATCTCCCGGGGAAAGCGACCACAGCACAATTTTCAGATCGAGTTCTTGAACTATTTTAAGTAATTGTAGTCCGAATTTACCAAAGGGAGGTCGTATGAGATAAGCATTGAAGGTTTTAAAATCGTATAGAACCGCCATTGCTTGAAAAAACTCCGACACGACAGTAATTCTATTTGCGAACCATAGCGAGCGATGACTATAAAAATGGTTGCAAATTGTATGTCTTGCTTTGCTAATTCTTCGCAGGATTTCTTTGTGTTTTTCTGCCTGCATACCTGTTACGAAGAAGGTTGCCTTGCAATCATACTGATCCAATATGTCAAGCAGCCTAGGTGTATATTCGGGATCCGGACCGTCGTCAAAGGTCAGATATACACCGTCCGGATCACCATGACTGATAACATATTTAGAAAACCGTGAGGCATTGCGTGGGAAAATGTCTGTAATCATACTTTCTCACCTTTACTATGGAACTGTTGACCCTTCCATTCAAAGCCGGTAAAATGACCGGCAATAGCAAATACAACAATTTGTAAGGGGTAGATTATTTCAAGCAACAGGAATTCAAGGAATTTGAATTTTTCTTTGAATAATTTGCAACCTAATCGAAGCGCAGTCAAATCCATAAGGAGCCGCACTAACGACCATCCGATCCAGAATTTCCATAAACCGCTGATTAACCATACAATTGGTGCGATAGTCAGCGACAGCATAAACAGAAATACGCCTATTAGAATCAGTTTTCTTGAGGGGCGATAGTAAAGCCCTTTGGATCCCCATCGGGTGCGTTGCTGCCATAGTTCGTACAGTGTAGCTGCCGGTGCGGTATTGACGATTGCAGCCGGAGAGGTTGAGACAGCGATTTTCCAACGGCTGCTACTCGCTTTTGTCAGCAACAGTTCATCATCACCGGAGATTAGATTATCATATCCTTTCCAACCTTCAATTTCGTCGAAGAGTGTCTTGCGGTAAGCGAAGCTTGCTCCGCTGCAAGTAAAAGGCATGCCAGTTGACACCAGTCCGGCGGACGCATAGCCTAACGACTGAAAATCGAGAGCCTGTAATCTCTGCCAGAGAGGCTGTTTTTTGCCCGCAGCCAACCGATCATAATCTGCTGTCAACCCACCGCAGTTGACAGCAGAGCCAGTAGTATTGCTGTCAGGGGCGGTGCCCTGACAGCCAGCAATACTTATACAAAACCGCGCCTGCCCGATTACCATACCGACATCGTGCGTCATCGGCGCGATCATTTCACTAATCCAGTTCGGATGGTGCAAGCAATCAGCGTCGGTGGTCATAATGATTTCACCGCTGGCAGTGTTGATACCTTTTTCAAGCGCCTGCTTTTTAGGGCTTATACCGGGAATAACGGTTGTCTGTTGAGCAAGTTTTACTCGAGGGTATTGACTGGAAAATCCGGTTACTATATCAGCCGTACCATCATCGGAACGGTCATCAATAACGATAATCTCATACTTATCGGATGGATAGTTTTGAGCAAGCAATCCTGACAGAGTTGTCGGAAGGTTATGTTCTTCATTGCGAGCGGAGATAATTACGCTGACCTTGGGATGATTGTCGTCAGAGGGTTGACCGCCGTTAGATGAGCGCCCAAGTTTAACCAGCCCAAAAACAATCATCCCAACCAAAAAGAGATATGACAGCCCCCCAATAGTATAAAAAGTATTCCAAAAATAAACCAACCAACTATCCTGTTTATCGCCTTTCTTACCTTCTTACTTGCTCACTTTCTTACTCTATATTTAATCTGCAACCGTCCGATAAAGAACACGCCTACCAACGCTGGAAATAGTACATTTATCGCAAACAGTAGTATAGAGGCGTTAAAGGCAGCTTCCGGGGTTGCTCCGAATTGCCCAAAAAACTCTACGGCGACGAGCTGATCTACGCCGAGGTCGGCGATTGCTATGGGCAGAGCTGATTTGGCAAATAGAACAGCAGCAGCGCCTCGGGAACTGGTTATTATATTGAGGCTTGTAAAACTGCATATTAAGGCGAAATATTGGAGCAGGAAAACAACATAGTGAGCAAGCGTCAGAAGCAATACCATCCTCGCCTGCTGAGGGCTGAAGCGGTCCAAACCGTGCGCCAGTTGTCCGATCCTGTCCTTGCGTGGGAACATAATCTGCAAAGCATAGATAAGGCTGCGAACAGGTCGTGGATCGAGTGCGAAATAGAGCAGTGCAATATCACCGATACCGATCAGGACAAGTGTAGAGACAAAGAAATATCCTTCAAACAGGTTTAACGCCCAAGGCAGCGTCATCAACGCCGGTAGCCCAATTGCAATATTACAGCCGATGTTGTAGAACTTGTCAATAACGGTTAGCCCGACCAGGTTGAGTTGCGCATCGTGTTTGATGAACAACCCGCGACCATATTCACCGATCCTGCCGGGTGTGACTATCCCGAACGCCATCCCGCCTAACAGCGACCCCATCGTTTCTCCGAATCGGATGCCAGGCAGAACAAGCCGTGCCAGGTAGCGCCATTTATACTCCAGCAGATAAATATTGAGAGGCATAAGCAGCAGTGCATAAGCAACATATTGATAACGAGCGGACTGCAGCGCCGACAGGATAGCATGCGGACGAATAGTATAAAACATCAATCCTAACAGAGCTAAAGTGATAGCGATTTTTATAAAGAAGAAAGCCTTGGTTTTCATATAATGATAATATTGTATAGATAATTAAAGGAAACGCCCTATGAGCACTCCAGAGACAGCTTCAATGTCATTCCGGACCCCGATCCGGAATCCAGCAATGAAACAATGATACAATGAGACAATGATACAATGAGACAATGAGACAATGATACAATGAGACAATGAGACAATGAGACAATGAGACAATCAAACAATTCAACAATACAACAATACAACAATAGAACAATCAAACTGGGAAATGTCAGCTATTTATTTTTATCCAAAGACCCTATCTTTTCACCGGCAAGTTTACGAAATTCCTTCATATGTTTAATATCGCTTCTTTTTCTTTTCGCTACTATTTCAGATAATTGGATTTTGGTTGCTATGTCTACCATTTCTACGACATCATCCCACTTCTCTAAAGCGTAGCTGGCTTCAGCGAGCTTATGAAGACAGTCAATCTCGTTGTAATGATTATTCCGCTTCTCATTCCTTACTGATTTCAATAATGATCTTAACACAGGCATAGATTCTTCCCACTTTTCAGATTTCATTAGCGCCTTTATACGACACCAGTTAAAAGCGCGTATACCGGGATACTCTTTAAGCAGTTCGCGTGATCGCCGGATGGCTTCGTTGTAGTTACCCTTCTCATAAGCAATCCAAGCGAGGCTGTTGCGCGCTGAAATTCTGGTCAGGCTACCGCGCTCAGCAGCGATCTGTATATGATTGATCCCCTCGTCGCGTCGGTCGGCAATAATCCCGATGCTTCTGAGTAACCCCGCCCGCTGGCTTCGATAGTATTTGTACATACCGATACCGTAGTGAATATCCCAATTAGTTGAATCGAGTTTAATTGCCTCCTCAAGATATTCACCACCCCGTAAAATATGCTTCAACGCTTTAAACCAAGATCCCAGACGCTGGCGTATAATAGAACGGTACAATTCCGTCATCCCGAGGTAAAACAATAGATCAGAAGATAGATCGAAGTTATCAGAATTGCTTCTTACTAATTGCTCTGTCTTTTGGCAAGCTTGCAGTATATCCGGGAAATCAATTTCATCCTCGAAATCCATCGCACGGGCGGAGAGAACGGTAGCTTTAAGTAATCGGCAATATGGATTCTTTGGCTGCATATAAGTTATGCTGTCAATCAGAGACAGGGCTCTGTCGTACTTTTCATTCGTCGCCAGGTTTACTATGATCTCGCTTAACCGGCTGTTTCTATTTACGCTCGTGGTGTCGGCGGTAACTTCCACAGAATAGCATATAGGGATCAGAATGACAATTAGCAGTAGGATGAGAATATTATTTTTTCCTGTCAATCTTCAATATTTTAATTAAATCGTTGAAACTTGATAAAGATAATACAGTAGCCGAAGGAGTATAACAGGTATTCCAGCAACCAGGGCAATTCATGAAATCATTCAGACGATCTCGCCAGACATCGGATTTAAATATCTGTTCCAGCGATTGAGTGAATAGATTACCGACGGCATCTCCGATGCAGACTTTAACGTCACCATTATGTCCAATGTAGAATTTACTGCCCAGCGAGGGTGAATCAAGATACGGACATTTCTTTGGAAAATCTTCATTTAAATAAGCTTGAAAACCATCGATCAGCCAGCGAGGCGTAAAAACAACCGGTGATTTCCTGACTCTCTCGAGTACTTTCTCTAATTCATTCGAATAGGTAAGTTTAAGTTCATCCATTTCTCTTTGATTATCGGAAGCCCATCTGTAAATATCAACATCGGCAGACCAGCCGAGGCTTTCGATGTAATCCAGTATCTCCGGCACCTGGTGCAGGTTCAGCTTGCTAATGACTACGTTCACACCGGTTGGGATCGGATTTTTCCGTTTTTTATTCTCCTTATTGATCAACTCCATATTGCGCATAACCTTTTCCGCAACGTTTTTACCGCCGCGGAGTCTATCAGCCACTTCACCAAAGCCGTCGAAGGAAGTAGACATCGAAGCGTCATACTCAAATAGTGTCTCAATCGTATTTTCAACCATTTTATCAGAGCCGTACAGTGTCGTCAATAAGTGCACGCGTACAAACTTCTTCTCAGCAGCGAGCCGAACGCATTCCCGAAGTTCCGGATGCAGCATCGGTTCGCCGCCTGACAGGGTAAGAACTTGGGTTCCGTAACTGTCAAGGTAATTAAGCAGATAGCGGTAGTTATCAAGTGAGATAAAATCCTCTTTGGTTGCTTCTAAAGGAATGGCACAATGCAGACACCGCTGCGTGCATTTTTTCGTGAGCAATATAGTCGTCCACAACAGCGCCGGTTTTCTTTGGATAACACGATTTATATTAGACAAGGATCGTTTCAAGATCCGAAAGGTTTTCATTAAACTACTCAAGAAGTTGAGTCTATTTCATTGTTTGAAAGCAGTTACGCGTAGGGGCTGATTTATCACGCCCATTATGCAGAATATAAGTAAATAGGGCTCAATAAATTGGCTCCTACGCATAATAGAATTTACAATGATAATATAGCAAGCAAGTGAGCAAGTGAGCAAGTGTGAAAGCGTGAAAGTATAGAAGTGCGAAAGTTATCAAGCAATAACCGGTCTATCAGCTTGAGAATTCGGAAACTCGGAAGCAACCCACTGATAGGATGTTGTTTTTCATTTAATGATGTTATACATTGGAGTAATGAAATGTATGGATGAAAATTGGTTAATTCAGCATTCCCGAAGGGAATAAATATGAATAGCGGTGGGTGAAACCCACCGAATCAAATTGCAGAACCTTAACGACCCCGAAGGGGTCGAATAATATAGCGTAGGCGTCCCCAGTTGCGAACTTACAATCACTATAAAGGAGATAAATCTATGAAAACAGACACAGAAATCAGAGTCACCGGATTAGAGGTCTTGATTCAGGCATTAGGCATTGTTGAAGCTGAGCGTTTTATTGCTTTGATGCTGAGAGAACCTTTCGACTATACAGAATGGCATAAGGATTTATGGCCAGGCAGGAGCATAGAGGCCATCAGTAAAGCAGCGATGGCGTTGCAAAAAGGATCAACGAACCAAGACTCGTAGCCCGGATTTTCCAAATCCGGGGAGCAATGTCAGTAGCGTAGGCGTCCCCGCTTGCGAACTTGCTGTCTTTACTAAGGAGATAAACCTATGGAAAATAAAAAGTTCGTTTCTTACTATGAAGACAACTTTTGGATCGGCTGGCTTGAGGAGTTTCCAGACTACAGGACACAGGGAGAAACACTGGAAGAGCTCAGGGAGAATTTGAAAAGATATTTATGAAGAAATCACAAGTGGCAAGATACCATTCGACTACACAGAATGGCGGAAGGATTTATGGTCTGGCAGGAGCATAGAGGACATCAGTAAAGCAGCGATGGCGTTGCAAAAAGGATCAACGAACCAAGACTCGTAGCCCGGATTTTCCAAATCCGGGGAGCAATGTCAGTAGCGTAGGCGTCCCCGCT
>JAVCDD010000335.1 GCA_030765125.1 Candidatus Hatepunaea meridiana | reverse complement strand
GTGAAAGTCTGTCCGTGGAGGGGATGAAATGGGTGTGTAACACGGAAAGTTTGTTCTCCATCGTTGCATTGAGGTGCATTTGCCGGTGTGTTCAAATGGTCTACGGGATACGACATATTACCGGTTAACGAAAGAAAAGAAGCGTTGGAAATCATTCCATTGGCCTTCATCGCTTAATCCCAACTGGTCAGATGAGCGCGAACAGGAGTTGGCAGACTTCTACGGCGGTCGAGACACTCCCGGTTTTCAGCATGAGGTATTAGGCGAGCACGGACGACCGTCTTATGGCGCATTCAACCACGAGCAGTTCAAGCTGTGTCAGAAAGTATATGATGGTTACAGGGCAGTAAACATTCCTGGAGAGGAGCTGTCCGATTGTGATTCCGAAGATGAGGTTCGTGATCGGTTGGACTTATTGATGTGTCTTGCACCGGAGGATGGGAAGTTCTGGATCGGTGCGGATACGGGATATACTAACGATCCTTCTGAAGTAACCGTCTGGCAGGAAAATAAGCCTGCCCTCGCGGAAGCGGGGGAAGGAAGTATGCAGTTGGTATTCAGGTTACATACCGAACATGTTGCTTATCCTGCTTTAGCGGAAGCGATTTCAATCATAGATCGTTACTACAACCCACGTGGGATTGGAATAGATAATGGGGGGAACGGGTTGTCGGTAGTGCAGGACTTAAAGAGCCTGGACAAATTTAGAGATCAGGAGTTTGAGAATAAAGTACGTGGATTCGATTTCGGCAGCGCCACGATCATCGGCTATGACGATGCCGATAAACCGGTTCGCAAGCGGACGAAGGAATACATGACGTCATTGATCAATCGAGCGTTATCAAGGCGTCGGGTCGTATTCTCGATCGATGATATCGATATTGAAAATGAGTTTACAACTCATACTTATACGCTGCAGAATGGGCGTGTAGTCTATTCGAAGGGGAACGATCACATCGTGGACTCAACGCGTTGTGCATTCCTTCGTCGGGAGATTGAAAAATTAGAGGGTCTCAACCCTCATTACGAAGAAGTCTATGTCGCTCCAATGGCGACTAATCCAATTTTCTAAGTGATCAAGTGACCAAGTAAACAATTGATCAATTGATCAAGAATTCTAATTTAATTAAAGGATGGAAAATAATGGCAAACAAAATCATCAGCACTCATTTCAGTGACCGGGAACTGGATTGCAACTGCGGTTGTGGTAAAACGGTCGATCCGGAATTACTAACTCGTCTTGAGGCATTACGACGGATGTTAGGTAAACCTCTTATCGTGACATCCGGAGCCCGGTGTGCGACTCATAACCGTAAGGTTGGCGGTAAACCGGCATCGTGGCATTTGAAGGGGCTGGCAGTGGATATCTCCTGTAATGACAGTAAACTCCGCTGTGAGATTATTCAAATGGCAGCCTTGCTGGGTTTCAAAGGTATCGGGATTGCGAAGACGTTCATTCATCTCGATCTGCGACCAGCAGACCAAGGACGATGCTGGCTTTATAATTGAAAAAAATATGGAAAACATAATGACGGAAGAACCTCAACCCACCCTCTGTGTCCCTGCCAATGGCAATGAGCAAACGGTATGGGTCGTCGACGAGAACGGCGAGCGGATCAACTTCTTCAATATTATCCGCTATCCGTCCGGGACTATAGTGTTACTTCAGCAGAATGTCCGCGTGGATTTCTGGCAGGATGATAATCAGGAGACCTTTCAACTTCCCTGCCTGGCGACGATGCTTGTCTTCGCACCGGGCAGCAAAGATAAATCTGAATCTGCTGAAACCATACCCGAATTAGAATCAAAAGCGGACTGACCTTATGAAGACCGATACGAAAACACCCCCTGCGCGGGAGAATGAAGTCGAAAACTCAGGAATGGTTAATGCCATCGTAGTCGATTCAGAATTGATGGGAACGGCAGCTAATATCGCTTCCGGTGTGTTCAGCTCGGAATATGAGATCAAGGGCATCCCTTCAGACTGGAAGGATCGCGCTCATAAAGCATGGGAGTTTTACATAGAAGAGCCAATTGTTTCCAACACCATCAATACCTGGCGAACATTTGCAATCGGCGATCAAGTGAAGATCACCGCCGATGATGAAGATGTTCGGACAGAAGCTCAGGCATTGTTCTATGCCCTCAATTTGAACCGTTTTCTCAAGGACATGATCCTGCAGTTATTGGTGAAGGGTGAATGTATTGGCTATAAGCGATACGGCTCGAATGGTAAGCCTTCTAAGGGCGAGCACAATGATATCGTAAAGCTGATCTGTGTTAATCCTACTTCAGTTGACTTCGAGTTCGAGGGCGGAGAGTTAATCAAGGCGATTCAGAAGCCGGACAAAGAAGGCGGCGCGACTGAAGACGAAATTGAACTCCCACTTGATCAGCTCATCCACCGCAAATGGAATGCGCCTCAGTTCTCACCTCGAGGCAACTCGATGGTGACGCCAGCATTCGAGTCTATTGAACTGCTTAGGGATTATCGAAGAGCACAGCGCGCCATCGCCAAGCGTTGGACGACACCGTTACGGTTCATTCTGGTCGGTGGGAAATATGGTGATAAAGTAATCATGCCGACGCAGAAGATGATTTCTACAATCCGCGATCAGATTAATAAGATGGACCACTACTGTCCGGTTATAACTTATATAATATCAATTGGTTAGAAAACGGAGTCTCGTCACTTTTGTAATTTGTTCCCGTAAGTACTTGTAAAATAGGGGATTTCTCAAATAGAGTTACACTCAAAATCTGTAGAATTGTGTAAAGGCTCTGTTCTAATCCAAGCTGTTTTTTCAAGATCGCAACCAGTACATAAACTGATATAGCGATCCAGATTTGCGTTTTTACAGCATTTTCTGAAGTGCCGTAAAATACTTTTATCCGCAGGTGTTGTTTGATCCAT
>JAVCDD010000083.1 GCA_030765125.1 Candidatus Hatepunaea meridiana | reverse complement strand
TTCCCAGTCAGCGACAATTATAATTCCCGTTTTATTGTCGTTCATCACACCCAATCAACCTGTGCCCATTGTCCGGGTTTGGTTTCGAACAGTTCATAAGCTTGTGGTTCGTTGTCCGGTCGATGTTTGCGGATGAAGTTGCTTACGGTCGGGTAGGAATCTTTGAAACCTTTGGCTTGCAGTTCGCGATGCAATCGTTCGGCGGTGATTTTCGGATAATATTTTCAAGATAATTTCATCAATTTTCGCTCATAATACATAGAAGACTTACCACACACTTTTTCCGATCCCAGTAAAAGGATAAACATTGCTCGACCAGTTCCCTTCATCGGATCAAGATTAATACTTTTCAAGAATGCCCGTAGGAACAACCGTTTCTCTTCTATTGTTCCTTCGGCGAACGCCGTCTTGAACTCTCCAGCCAGTTCAACCGCTTGATCGATGAGTCGTCCTATCTCGATCTTCTTAGCACCTGCAGCCTCCAGCTCATGACGCTTGGACTCCAGAACAGCTAATTCACGTTTCAGCTCAACCAGTCTGGCGTCGACGTATTCTCTGTTGGTCGATGTCAGGTTTTCGATCAGGTTAGAAATCGTCTGTTTGATCTCATAGATACGAACCTCTACTTGGTCAAGCTCTTTACCAATCTGCGGAACCATATCATTGACCTCCTCTTCGACCATCTTGCGAATCTTCTCAAGCCCTTCAGAAGTCCCAAAGTATTTCTTGAGCATTGCTTCGATCTTTTCAACCACCCAACCTTCCAACCATTTCTTGCGAACTACCCGTCTTGGACATACAGACTTACCTTTGCTGACATACCCACCACATGCGTAATAAAGGGTCTTTGAGTTTGAACCATCCTTTCGCTTACGACCACTGTTTACGGTATAGCCAAACCACTTATGCCCACAGTGTGAACAATGAATCAACCCAGTCAATAAATATGGGGATCTGGCTCCTCTCCCTACATTGTGGGTATTAGCATATCCGAATTTAGCAGTTGCTTCACGCCGTTTCTGTGTTTGCTCAAACCTCGTTCGTGTGATAATTGCCGGATGATTATTCCTATGAACGATCCAGTCTTCCTGCCCGTTGCGGGAAGGTCCATGCCCAGGAAAGTGTCGCGTTTGAACTGCCCGTCCATCGGAAATCTTGTGAAACTTGGCAAATGACAGCCGATTCCAAACCATATCGCCAGTATAGACCGGATTCTGCAGGATCGACATAATTGTCGTAGCGCACCACTTTGCCTCTTTGGATGTTCGTCTCCGACCTCCCATCGGTGTCGGTACTCCTGCCTTGTTCAATCGTTCAGCAATGCTTTTGTAACCAACTCCTTCCAACACGTACCATTCAAATATCTGATGGATTAGTTTCACGCGATCTTGACAACTTAAGACTAACCGTGATTTATCCTTCTTCGTGAACTGCACGCTTTCACCTTTCTGGACGATGCGTGTTAATTCTCCATCCTTGTCCAAGACCTGTTTAGTGCCATCGCTTATAAAGCGAACCGAGCACAGATATTCACCAGAACTGGAATAGTACGCCAGATCATAACCAAACGGCGGTATTCCTCCTAACCACCAGCCGCCATCAGCACGTGATAAAAGTCCTCGAATAGTAACTTTAGATAAATCTTTAAGCTCCTGGCGTGCCTGCCATTGCTTGACTGGTCGCAATAGATCGTCGGTGTCGTCGCCGTTGAAGTTCTCCGATACATAGATGATCTCGACTCCATTTCGTCGGAGTTGATAACGATAATATCCCGCCTCGTCATTATCGACCCTTCCGAATCGCTTGATATCGTACACCAGCACGAACTGAAACGGGCAATCGCGCTGTTTGGCATCTTGGATGAGTTGCAGGAAAGCTGCCCTGCCTTCAGACGATGCTCCGCTGATAGCATCGTCGGTATAGTAGTTAAGAAGATCGTATCCGTTATTTACCGCGTAGGCTTCGATCACACGCCTCTGGTCGCCGATGGATTGTTCTTGTCGATCAGTCGAGCGTCTGAGGTATCCAATAGCGGGCTTGAAGTGCGTGGATCCGATATTATTCATTTGTTAGAACCTCCAGTTTTACATGAACTTGGGACTCCAACGGTGCAGTTGTTTGGGTGAAAAGTCAAGGCAGGTTGAGCCGAATGTTCTGCTGAGTGAGATGTATTTGCCTCAATGCCTGCTTGTCGAAGTACAGCTCTTGCCAACCAAGTAGCATATATACATAAAGCATAGTGGTGCTGCTCAAGTTCCTTTCCCAGTCCAGCTCTGTAATCAGTGTCCAGATGTATGGTAGCAATGTCTGATTGTAACCGACTGTATCCTTTGTTATTACTGGATTTCGAAGGCATGATTAAACTTCCTCTAAATTACCGTTGCAATGGTGATATTTTTCCCCCTATAGAGTAAAGGGGGGGACTTTTAGGAAATCGGGGACAGAAAAGATGAAAATATATTGTGCGTCTAATGTGTATTAGGTATATTAGAGGTGTAAGCTTCAGAATGAACTCTTAGAGATATGAATCGCAAACCGTTAACAAAACGTCAACAACAGTTCCTGGATCGGATCAGAGACTGCATTGTTATTGATGGCAAGTCGCCGACTTTTCGGGAATTAGGCAACTTTTTCAATATAAAGCCACCTAGTGCTTTCGATGTGGTGAAAGTCTTAGTCTTGAAGGGATATCTCCGGAAGGCAGGTCGGAGTCCATTCGTGACTCTTGAGCTGGTAGATGAATTCGGACAACAAATATATCCTAATCAACTGCCGGTGATCGGTGAAGTGGCAGCCGGACTTCCATTATTGGCGGTTGAGAACCGCATAGGAATGCTGGGTGTAGATATCCAATTACTA
>JAVCDD010000150.1 GCA_030765125.1 Candidatus Hatepunaea meridiana | reverse complement strand
CCTCTTTGTTATTCCCGCGAACTCGGGAATCCAGATAACCTATTGTTTCTCCTGGATTCCCGCCTTCGCGGGAATGACAAAAAGAGGTTCATATCCAGAAAATCGAGTGTTTTCGGTCAGACACTAAGTAGAAGGGGCTCAATAAATTGGCCCCTACGCGAAATTCGCACTTAACAAAGTAATGCTAAATAAAGATAAACAAGTATACCATCCCCGGATTTTCACTTTAGTGCAAAGATTGCATAAACAAATCAGATTTTGCACGATATGCTTCAAAATTCAAACGAGTTCAGGTAAAATCTGTTGATAAAGAAAAAAGCTATGAAGTGTAAAATGTGATCTGTATCACATTTCCGGAAAAATTAAGTATTGTCAATTAATGTGTCGTGAATTAGTGTTTTTATTCGTTTTTAATGGTATATTATTTGCATGATTCACTGTGTTGGGTTCGGTTTCATACCTATTGAAAAGCGTACAAAACGGTTCTCAATACAGTTGGATTATCTTTCATAGGGAATCTAACAAGAAAATTACTTGCATTCCTTTGCAAAGGTGTTATATTATATACTTGCCGCTAATAGAAGCAAGCGGGAAGAAAACGGTATAATTTAGTAAGGAGAGACAAATGCTTCCCAAATTCAAACGTGGGGACAGCGGTTTTACGCTGATCGAAGTATTAGTAGTAGTGGTGATCGTCGCCATTCTGGCAGCGATTTCAGTGCCGATTTACATTCAGTATGTACAAGGTGCACGCGCATCAGACGCTCAATCAACAATCGGTGCAATTTATAATTCTGTAAAGATGTATCGTCAGGATTATGGTGAAGATCCCGGTTCAGTTGAGGAACTCCAGGAGCAGGAGTATCTCGAGATCGATGAAGGTACTCTTCGTCAATGGTCTTTCACTTTAATTGGCGCAAATCCGGTTACCCAAATTGAAGCAGTATCAACTGCGGAGATGAAAGGTGGCGCTGGACATGTTGTGCTTTTTGACGTTGAAACTGGTCGCTTTACCGGTTATGGTTTACCAACGGATGATGATATATAATCCGACGGCAGCCATTAAGTATTAAATTAATCTAACTTGACGGTAAGTTGAAAACTTTCCCTGAACTGCTTAAATTCGCTGTAGATTTGGGTGCATCCGACCTTCATATGTCGACCGGTTCAATACCGATGATCCGTGTGCATGGTCGGATGAAACATCTAAACATTCCAGCTCCAACCGAAAAGGAAATGGAAGAGGAAATCCGGCGGACGTTAAGTGATGACCAATGGGAAAGGCTCGATGAGATGATGGAAATCGACCTTTCCCAAAAGATTGAATCTGATGATGGCGAACTCATTGCCAGATTCAGAGTAAATGTTTATTCTCAGATTAACGGTTATGGTGTTGCATTCCGAACGATCCCTTCTGAGATAAAGGGGTTCGAAGAACTTGGTTTACCCGAGATTCTTAAAGATCTTGCCTTGCATGATAGAGGGCTGGTTATCTTTACAGGACCAACAGGGTGTGGTAAGTCCACGTCGTTAGCGGCGTGTATTGACTACATTAACGAGTACAAGGAACTTCACATTATTACTGTTGAGGATCCCATCGAGTATTACCACAGTAGTCGCAATTGCCTGATCAATCAGCGTGAACTTGGCGCAAATACTCACTCTTTCGCTAATGCATTACGTTCGGCATTACGTGAGGATCCAGATGTGATTCTTGTTGGCGAGATGAGAGACCTGGAAACGATTTCATTGGCTTTAACTGCCGCTGAAACCGGTCATCTTGTGTTTGCGACACTTCATACCTCTTCAGCAGCAAAGACGATAGATCGTATAATTGACATTTTCCCTGCTTCACAGAAACAGCAGGTAAGATCGATGTTAGCTGAGTCTCTCGATGCTGTAATTGCACAGAAACTTTTGACAAAGAAAGATGGCAAGGGTCGAGTGGTTGCTTGTGAAGTTATGGTGGCTAACGTGGCAATCCGTAACCTTGTTCGTGAGGATAAGATTTACCAGATACCATCAGTGATTCAATCTGGTGGTAAATCAGGGATGCAGGGATTTGATCAAGACCTGCAAAGGCTCATGCATAAGGGCCTGATTGATAGAGAAACCGCTGCAATTGTAGCGGAGAATCCGAAGCTGTTTGAAATTGACCTTAACCAGTAGTCTTATCGAAACCTTAGCACACATTATTCAGGATTAGAACATCGCATGCGTTAAGCAGTATTCGAAGATTTCATAAGAGTAATTTCGAACCGGCTTCATAACCAATGAAGGGCGCAAAGATTACTTAGGCGCAGAATTAATGTTTTTTTAGGAGGAAGAAATGTATTTCTTTAAGCAGAAATGGTGCAGTGACGGTGGCAGTATCGATCTAATTCAATTAATAGTCGGTTTAATGATCATTTCCATTGCAGTCATCGGAACCCTTAATGCACTTGTATGGGGCTATGATCATCTTGATAATCAAATGCGACACCGCAAAGCGGTTTCAATCGCCCGGTCGTATGTTGAATATCTGCAGGGACGCCTTCACACTGATTTTGACAGAAACAACTTCAGGGATCAGTACCTTTTGGCAGGTAATGTTGCCCATCCGCAAGAAAGATTGCTTGATGTGAGGAATCCCGGTAATGTTTATGATGACATCAAATGTGATGTCTCTCACGGACCATTAACAGCAGTAAATCTACCGGATACTAAAGGTACTGATTATTGGGTTATTCGTGTCTTTGTGGAGTGGAAAGAACCGAACGATAATTCGGTAGAACCGCTTCATAAAGTATTCTTTGAAGCGCGAATGTTTCCGGACGGATTTTAAAACTCGAATCATTTTGAATTGACTAATAATTACGCGGTAAAGCTTAGATGTAGAAAGGCAAGGTGATTTTTTATGAGACCGTTTACGCATAAGTGGCGCAACGATGACGGATGGACGTTCATCGAAGCCACATTGACCGTTGTCATCATGGCGATTATGGTGCTTGGTTTAACTATTGTTCTTATGGCATTCAGAGAACATTTAGATCGTAGCTGGGCGATTCGAGTGATGGATCAATACGGTAACGATGTAATCGAAGAATTAACCCATGAGTTGAGGAATGCTATAGATGTTTCGACTCGTCCAAGTAGAGGTAATACTCACGAGATAGACGTTGTCGTTTTGGATAAGTATTACGCAAATCGAACATCTACAGTTAGGTGGCGGGCTGATTTGAGGACAACTCAAATTAAGAGAGATAACGAACCAGTTGATCTCTTGTTCCCACCAAGACAACTCGGAAGAGGCGAGTCATATGAAATTCGGCAGTTTACACTTACGAAATATGGTGTACTGACTCCAAATATTGAGGAGCATCGGGATAGCCAGTATCGAAGTGACTCGTTTAATGATGCAACGTTCGACATAAGGTTTATACTTCGATACAATAGATTAGCAATAAATCCAGGCGAGAGGAACTGGAATTTTGAAAAGGCTTACTTCAGCCGGGTTTATATGCGGAATAAGAATCTGCCGATAAGGATGCAGGTTACTGAATAATATTGGAGTTTTACAAAAGTCGAGAATTCACTGGCAGATAATAGTGTCTGCCACAGAGTAAAGCGAGTTTTGTAAAAATCTCAGCAGCAAAACTAATTTGTTATTTGAAAAAGATGAGTAGGGAGGAATAAATGAAAAGGAACAGAAAACTCTTTTCTGACGATGGCAATATTCTGATTTTGTCAGTCGTCATTGTTGCGTTACTCGTTGCTACTGGATTTGGTTATATGAAATGGGCAACGGATGAAAGATGGGATACGGCATACGAAGAAGCCACAGTACAGGCATATTTCCTCGCACAAGCCGGGCTCATTGAAAAAGGGTTACATTATTTAAGGACTCGAAAACCCAGTGAATTGCCTGCAGGCACAGTTCACTTACAAGATGGTATCATTTCAGATGCAGGTTCATACCATAGCGTAAGAGTCAGGCGAGTACAGGCAATGAGTGAGGGTAACGTTTTCCAGCGAAGTGATGTGTATGATATTTACGCAACAGGTAGAGCGGAATTCGTTAATCATCAATTGGGAAACCGACATTATGGTTCAAAGGTAAAAGTGGAACGTACCGGGAAGTTACGAGCAAGGTTAAGATCGTTCGCAAATTATATGTACTTGACAAACTTTGAAACGACTGTCTATGACGAAATTATCTGGTTTTGGTCTCAAGATTCCTTATGGGGAAGAACACACTCGAATGATTTTATCGGGTTGGAATTTTCACCACATTTCTTCGGACCTATTTCGACATGTCAGGATCGTTTCCTTTATAGACAGCCAGGTAATATTTATTTTGCTTATCCACCGCAATTTGAAGTTCCACCGGTATTATTCCCTCGGCATGCTGAATCCTTAAGAGCAAATGCAAGACCAACGATAAGTAGTGAGAATGGTCGTTATATGACTCGTATATGGTTGAGAGGCAATCAAGGGATTGTGGCGTATCAGTATGAAATGGGAACCGATCCACCACCACTATATGGAGTTATTGATAATCTTGTTAATGTTCGAACGATAGAGCGACCTAATTGGGGTGCAATATTTGTTGATGGTCAAGCTGAAATTTATGGAGAGGCGGCGGGTGCTTTCACAATTGGGACTGCAAGTACAATGTGGTTAGTTGATAATATTTACTACACCGGAGCGAACCCAGAAAATGGGCGTTGGAGTGCAGAGATTATGGACAAGAATATGATTAATACGCTTGGTCTTGTTTCTGAAGGTGATATTATCATTAAAGACAATTGGTGCAATGGTAGAGAAAATGGTTATAGAAGGTTTAATCAGCACTCAATAGAACATCACTCGATAACCATTAATGCTGCTCTTGTTGCACTCGGTGAATCATTTACATTCCAGCATCAAAATGATGATTGGGAAGCATATCAAGGACCTGCACCCGATGAAAGAGGGATTATTCACTTAAAAGGTTCAGTGACTCAATGGAGACGAGGATACGTACATCGTTCAAATCACGATGGAACGGGATACGGTAAGGATTACGAGTATGATTTTCGGTTTGACGATCAGCCGCCTCCTTACTACCTTGAAGCAGTAGACCAAGATGGACATGGTTTGTTTGATCTGATTTCATTGACGGATATAGGAACCGGTGAATAATTAAAATTAGTACTATCGGATGGTTACATTCGATAGGATAATAAATTAGAGGTTTTACCAAATAGTGCAACCCATTGGCAGATACCTTCGTCTGACATCATAGAACCGAAAAACTAATGCATAGTTTCCAGACGAGAGTATCTACCAACGGAGTACTATTTGCATTGTAGAAACCTCATTAATAAAGAATATCTGCCAATCAGTTGGCAGATTGCAGAGTAGTAAGACAACTGAATCAGTGGATTTAGTGTATCGCAAAAGATGAATTGGGAGGAATTAATGAAACGGAACAGAAAACTTTTTTCTGACGACGGTAATATTTTAATTATATCCGTTGTCATTGTCGCATTGCTTATTGCTACCGGATTTGGCTACATGAGTTGGGCAACTGATGAAAGATGGGATACAGCTTATGAAGAAGCTACAGTACAGGCATATTTCCTTGCACAAGCCGGGCTCATTGAAAAAGGGTTGCATTTTTTAAGAACTAGGAAGCCGAGTGAACTACCTGCAGGTACGATTCATTTAGCCCCCGGCATCGTTCCGGATGTGGGATCGTACAACAATGTTAGAGTTATGCGTGTACAATCAATGGGTGAAGGGAACATATTTCAGCGGTCGGACACCTATGATATTTACGCTACGGGAAGAGCTGAATTCACTAATCATCAGATAGGTAATCGGGGTTATGGTGCAAAATTGCGTGTGGAACGCACATCCAAATTACGAGCGAGGTTAAGGTCGTTTTCAAACTATATGTATCTGACTAACTACGAAACGACTGATTATGACGAGATTATCTGGTTTTGGTCTGAAGACACGCTATATGGTCGAACACACTCGAATGATTATATAGGGCTCAAATATTCACCTCATTTCTTTGGACCAATTTCCACGTGTCAGGATAGGTTTATTTATCGTGATCCACAGAATATCTATTTTGCTTATCCACCCCAGTTTGAGGTTCCTCCGGTTTTGTTCCCCAGGCATGCTGAATCATTAAGAGCTAATGCATCGCCCAGGATAAGCAGTCAGAATGGACGTTATATGACGCGCGTCTGGTTACGAGGCAACGAAGGAATTATTGCTTATCAATATGAGCTGGGTACAGAACCACCACCTTTATACGGTAACGTTGATGATATAGTAAATCCTATGCGGCTTAGACCGCCCGCATGGGGAGCGATTTTTATCGAGGGACAAGCTGAGGTTTACGGTCAGGTATCAGGCGCCTTGACTATAGGTTCTTCCAGTACAATGTGGCTGGTTGACAACATTTTCTACACCGGTGCAGATTATAGAAATGGGCGTTGGAGTGTAAATGTTTATGATACGAATATGCCCAATATACTGGGTCTTGTTTCGGAAGGTGATATAATCATCAAGGATAATTACTGGAACGGCAGAGAAAATGGCTTTGGAATATATAGCCCTCAGTCATTAGAGCATCACTCGATAACTATCAATGCTGCTCTGGTTGCACTTGATCAATCGTTCACTTTCCAGCATCAGAATGATGATTGGGAAGCTTATCAGGGACCTACTCCTGATAGAAGAGGAATTATTCACCTCAAGGGATCGGTAACTCAATGGCGGCGTGGATATGTACATCGCTCTAATCATATAGCGACTGGATATGGTAAGGACTATGAATATGACTTCAGATTTGACGAACGTCCACCGCCATATTACCTTGAAGCGATGGATGAAGATGGACATGGATTATTTGATCTTATTTCGTGGAACGAACTACGACCCGGTGAATAGATACTATTCTTGATGTTATCGAGTTCGGGCTTAACATAAGAATGATTGAAGGTATTAAATAGTAGTGAATTTCCGGATATGGTAAAGTTTGTCACAAAACCCAATGCCAAAACTTCGGGATAATTGAGACTACCACGACTACTATATCACTACTTTGTTAACACATCTTGAATGATGTAATACGTGATTGTTACAAGTCTGTCGATATTACCTTATTATGATGGTAATTTCGACAGACGAGAGCTTATGAAAGATTATGTGAACAAGCAACTTAACCGAAAGCCGTAGAGAGGAACGTGTTGAACCGTTTTTATAAATGCTTCAGCATAATAGATAAACATCTTGCACGGTAGCAAATAAAGGTTTTCGGGATTTTTGTATAAGAATGTTGATACCACAATTAGTGGTTTAAATTAAAATATTAATACTATCATTAGCGTAGGCGTCTGCGAATAATTACCGTAACTGAAAAATACGCAGGCAGAAACGGCTACACTACTGATCTTTTCAGTGGAATTAACCGAAAAAGTCTAAATAGGTAACAGTATGTTTGGCTTGCGTAGCAAACTAAGAATAGGACTTGATCTAGGCTCACATTCTATCAAGATAGCCGTGATCGAGAAAGTCGGACCACGCTTCCGATTAGTTAATTGGAAGTGCTCAGAAATGTACACTGGTGGGGATCGTTACGATCCTGAGGGACCCAAGAAATCAGTTGCTGTACCACAACTGATGAAGATTATGATTGACATGAACATAACACCTAAGCGAGTTAAACGAATTGCCTCTTGTATCGGTGGGCATTTAGTATCCGTTAAGGAAATATCAAGCATAATGCAAACCGAAGCGGAGATGGCAACAAGCTTACTCCTTGAAGCCCGTAAACATATACCTTTAGATGGCAGTGAAACGATCGTTGACTATCAACTAATGGGTGATGATGTAACCGATACTGACAAAGTACGAGTACTATTGGTTGCAACAACTCGTAAGAACTACGAAACGCATCAGGATTTACTTAGAGAGATTGAGATTAAACCAGGGATCATTGATATTGAACCCCTTGCTTCTTTAAACTCATATCTAATTAATTCTCAGTTGCCTGATGAAGGCGTAGTGGTTTTCCTGCATATTGGCGCTAAGAAAACTATTCTATCGGTATATGGTCGTCGAGACCAGTTCTTTTCTCGTGATTTACCAATTGGTGGACAGATTTTTACTGATGAACTTATAAACCAATATAATCTGGATTATCAGGAAGCTGAGAAAGTTAAGAAAGAGCAAGGGATGACACCTGACATCGAAAAGAAATCCAAAGATGACGCATCTTCACTCTCATTGGCAGAAAAGTCCACTTTCGAGAAATTTGGAGACGAGATCAATAGATCACTTCGATTTTACGTTAAGGAAACCGGACAATCTGTGTTCACTCATTTTGTCCTAACTGGTGGAGGCGCCCTTCTTCCCGGTTTGGACACCTATATGAATAATAAATTCAACCTTCCAATGGAACTTTATAACCCATTTAACCAATTAGATAGCCGTATCCCCATAGATTCAGATAATCCGTATCAGATGGCGACTGCAATTGGGCTGGCTATCAGAGGGGATTTATAGTAATGATAAATCAATTTACTATCAACCTGAATAAAGGTGAGGATGTCGCTGAACGAGAGGTGAGATGGCGTCGTCGGCGCGAGATAATAGTTTCGACAATCCTCATTCTCGCTGTTATTGTTCTATCAGTTATCAATGTCGGTCAATACCAGATGATTGAGGGAATTATCGTTCAAAAGGAAACAACAATAGCCAAAATTGATCGTCAACTTGATTCGTTAAAAAAGACCGGTAAAAACATCTCTAAACAGGATGTTTTAGCTCTTGCCAAACTTGAGAAAGAACGGGTCCTATGGACTAAAAAACTACTGGCAATGGGGCAGGAACTTCCTCAAGAAATGGCGCTTGCTTACATTGAGTATAAAAACAACGTTCTTCTTCTTCGCTTCATTGCAACAATCAAAAGTGAGGAGAAAGAATTCGATAAAGTCAAGGAGATGATAGATAAGTTGCGAGCGTCACCCTTGTTCTTTAGAGATTTCAGGGAGATGCGTCTAAAGGAACAGCATCGCAGTGAGGTAAACCAACAAATAATCCTTTCATTCTCTGTAATATGTAAAATCCAGAAAGGATCGAAACGGAAAAGTGGAAGACGAAGCAGTGCATCTCGTAGCGCATCGTCTGTTAGCGGGTAATTTTATTGTCATTCTACAATAATTAAATCAGGTTTATTTAATGAAACGTAATTTAATATTGCTTATTATCCTGGTGCTGTTTGGTGGTAGCGCTTGGGGTTACTACAATTGGGTATATTCCGAATATCCTCAGAAGATTAGGCAGTTTGATCGTACCATACAATTGAGAGATGAGAAGTTGATAAGTGCGCAGATCATACACCAGCAGCTTGATTTGGTTGCAAATCTCATCGAAAAGAATCTGGCATTCTCTAAAAGTGATTCATTAGCAGAGATTGCTTCACTTCCTTTTATTAACTATGTGACAGGTATATTGGAAGAGCTTAAAATAGATATGAATAAGTTGGAGCCTGGGAAGAAATCTGCCAGATTAGATTATGTGCGTGTACCTTATACTTTAACATTAGATGCATCCTATCAACAACTTGGCAAATTTATCAATCGTTTGGAAAAATCCGAACGTCTAATAACCGTCGAGCAATTTGAGATAGACAATGCGATTCGCAAATCCGGAGCGAAGACAGATAAAACACAAGACCGGAGTATTCATGAGATTGTTTTAAAAATCTCAACATTGACATTAATAAAACAACGCTGAAGTCGGGAGGAAATATAGATGAAGGGGCGAGATAAGCTCTTTTTTAACCTGCTGGCGTTTTTATTGCTTGTTATTATAGCTCTTGTAGGTGTAAAAACACGAGAAGTAGACAAGCAAATAAAGAGGTGGGAAGCAGAGATCAGACGTCGCCAAGAGCGCGGCGTTGAAGATCCGATATTAAAGGCTACGGTCGAGAAATTAGAATCCGACTTACGCTCAAGATTGGCGGAAACGTTTAATCTGCGTGAAGATCCACTGGATCTGGTAAGAGTAATACCGAGCCTTTTCGGTGGGAAACTGGAAACTGGAAACAGAATGAGACTTTCTTGTACGGTTTCTGGTAAGGATGGTCATACTGCCATCATCAAGTATAAAAATAAAAATTGGGTCTTGATGGTGGGAGATATTATCGGTGATAAAGAACACCCATACCGTGTTGAATCTATTGCAAATAATTCAGTAGTTCTAAAGCGGGGGGTTGAACGTATGAAGCTGAAGACCGAAAAGGCGCGCGATACAATGGAAGAGGATGAGCGTCGATATGGTCCTGAAGGTGAAATGGTTCCTATCATCGAAGTTAAAAAGGTATTGGAAGGCAATCTTTAATCCGGTTTAAACTGGAATTTAATTAACGATTAAACTTAAGTCTTTAATTCAACTATTATCATAACGGTTAAGGAGTACTAATGGGCGGAACGTTACGGGGTCCAAGAACCTTGCTAATTCTAACCCTTTTGTTTGCCGTAATTCCTTGTGTTTCGGCGCAAGAGGCAAGTTCAGAAGAAAGTAATATAAAATTTGAATCAATTACTGAAACCGCACCGGGGCTGAGAACGCTCGTCAGTATAGATGCTGAAGATACATATCTTCCCAGCGTCCTATCAATACTTGCTGCCAAGAGTGGTTTTAATATTGTAACTGGTCCAGGTGTTTCTAAAGAAGAAAGGATTTCAATTCATCTGAAAGATGCACCAATCGAAGAGGCAATGAACTTAACGGTAAGAGCTGCAGGTCTTTCTTATGAAATTATCGGCAACTCTTTTCTGGTCGCAACCTCTAAGAAACTAAAAGAACAGGTCGGACTAAATTCCTATGTTATTCCACTGCAATACGCTGATGCAGAGGAAGTAAAGAAATTGCTTGGTGATTTTTCCGCCCGAATTCAAATTGATAAAAGCGGTAATAAACTCTTGATAATTACCACCCCTAAAGTTATCACCGATATTGAGAGGGTAATTTCAAGTGTTGATAAACCTGCATTGCAGATTACGCTATCTGCAAGATTGATCGAAGTATCAGTCGAGGACGAAGAACGTTTGGGTATAAATTGGTCTAAACTATCGACCAATATGTCCTGGTTTATCTACGAAGGAGCTGGTAGCCCTTCATCATCTGCCGGTGGTGGTGAAACTGGTGGTGGAACCTCCAGTCAGAGCCAGACAGGTATGAGAACCACTGGTCCATTTGAGAGATTCGAGGGAATAAGTGATGTTGGAAAAACATTCTGGCGCAGCCAGGTTGTTCAGGAAATTGCACTTGACTGGATGCTTAAAAACAGCAGGGCGGAAATCCTGACAAACACTTCTATAACTACTATGAATAATCGTCCCGCTGAAATTGCACTTGTGGACAGAGTATCCTATGTAGCGAGCGCTGGTGGTGTGGGTGGATCAGTCAATGTTAAGTCCGAAGATATCGGAATTAAATTGCGGATATTACCTCAGGTAAATACCGATGGCTACATTACTGTAACAGTTGAACCTGAAGTAAGTTCACTTTTTGAATTCATCGGTCCTGATCAAACGGTTCCTCGCATTGTCAGCCGTAACGCCCTTTTAACTGTTAGAGTTAAAGATCATCAGACTATTATTGTCGGTGGTTTAATGAGTCTTACATCATCTAAGACCGAACATAAGGTTCCTTTCTTTGGTGATATTCCATACCTTGGTTCGCTCTTCCGTTACAAGGTTGTTAATAACAAGAAGACGGATCTCATTATGGAGATTACACCGCATATATTAGTTGATGAATACACCTATATTGAGAAATCAGATAAAGTCGATGAATCATACGAAATGTATAAAAAAGAAATGAATTTTGAATTATCGAAAGATTCTGATATTGATGAGGATAAGTAAAAAAAGTTAATACATTGACTTTTTTTAACGCAAGTTCTATCGAAGTGTTTATGATAAAAAGGCTTTTTAAGTCCGGATTATTTGTCCTGACTTTTTACTCAACATTATTATTATGCTCTTTGGCATTTAGTCAATCGGTGGATTTTGATATTGAAAATCCACTTGCGAAATATAAGAAACTCCCTAAAACACCAATTGGTAAAACAGTCGCGCTTGAAGGTGTCATTAATCCAAACGAATATATTCTTGGACCAGGTGACAAGCTTGAGATTGTTGTATGGGGAAACATAGAGCTTACATTTGAGCTTGAGGTTTCTCCTGATGGAACTTTATCAATCCCTGGTTTAGGTCTGGTCGAAGTAGCAAACACTTCGATTGCAGATGCTGAAAAGCTTATCATTAGAAGATCAGGGAAGATATATTCGGAGTCTCATATTAGCCTTAAATTGGTTAATATAAGGTTGTTAAAGGCATCAATAGGAGGAGCTGTTGAAAGACCGGGAATATATGATCTTTCAGCCATTGATCGTTTATCAACGCTGATATATTTTGCTGGTGGATTTGTTGAGCTTGAGGAGGATAAGGTAGAACAAACAGTTCCCGTTTCTGAAGAGAGAAAGCAGAAATTTGTTTTAGCCAGTAAATTTTTAACCCTCAAAAAAGATAAAAAGAGTCCATCCTTACGTAATATACGTATAGTGAATAAATCCGGTGAAATTAGTCACGTTGATCTATTACGTTATCAACTAACAGGTGATTTAGATTATAATCCGGTACTCAGGGATGGCGATCAAATTTTTATTCCGTTGATAACTACTGAGGTAGGAGTCATTCATATTTTCGGCGCTGTAAAAACTCCGGGTGAATATGAATTTGTTGATGGTGATAAGTTACTTGATATAGTTGAACTGGCAGGTGGATTTAAATATGACGCCCTATTATCAAGTATAAATATCAAGCGATTTACAGATAACACTACCATCAGCAACGATATAAACGTAGATTTGAGTGTCTCTGGCGCTAATAAGCAAAATATTGTTTTAAAGGCTGATGACAGAATATTTATAAGACATAAACCTGAATATCACTCAAAGTACTATGTTGAAGTGGTAGGTGAGGTAATGTTCCCAGGTGTTTATGCTATTAGAAATGATATTACGAAACTTACTGAAATAATAGAATTGTGTGGTGGATTTACTGAAGTAGCTAATATTGAAGGCTCACAGGTAAAAAGATTTAGTATGATAGATGTTAATGATCAGGAATATGAGAGGTTAATTGGAATACCCGTGGCTGAAATGTCAGATATGGAGTATGAATACTATAAATTAAAAACGCGTGATTTGTTTCCGAATGTATTAGTTGATTTTAAGAAACTATTTATTGAAAAAGATAATACACAAGATTTAAGTCTTAAGAATAGGGACATTATAAAAGTTCCGATTCTTTGTCAAACAATAAATGTAGCAGGTATGGTTAATAATCCAGGTTTAGTTAAGTTTAAACCTGATGCGAACTGGAATTTTTATATTAAACAAACCGGTGGGTTTACCTGGAATGCTAAAAGGGATAGAGCACGATTAATTAAAGCAAATTCCGGCGTCTGGGTTAAACTAACCAACAATACAAGGATAGAGATCGGTGATACGATCTTTATTCCCGGTAAAGATGAAGTAAGCTGGTGGGAGAACTTTAAAGATGTGCTCCTGGTAGTTTCACAAGTAGCCACGATATTCGTGGTGATTCAAACATTAAGGTAAAGCACCATATGCGCTTCCGCTTTCGGTAGGTTAGACATTTCTGACGGACTTCAGTAAGTAAGGCAATTCTGTCTGACATAATCGGAAAGTAGCGGAAATAGGTAAAGCTGTGGTGAAATTAAGGATGAGAAATTATGGAGGTAGGAAAATGCACAAGTCATTGACTTTAGTTGCAATGATGCTCGCGGCATTGGCATTCGGTCTGATTATGGGATGTGAAGACAACCCATCTAATCCCGCACCAATCCCGCCTGGTGACATTGCTTCAATTGAGCTCAGATTAACTCACAGTTCAATTCGCGGTTATGAAGGTGTAGAGCGCACCGAGACAATTACCGCAATACCCAGAAATGCAGGTGGAGTTGCGTTACCAAACGTAGCGGTGGTTTTTGCAATTCAGAATCCTGAGGACTACAAAGGGACATTAGTTCCTGCGGATGATGATTCACTCACAGATGCAAATGGCGAAGCACACGCGACATTCACGGTTGTACTTGAAAGAAGCACATCTGTTACCATTGTTGCAATGGCAGGTAATGTCACTAAGAGTACAGTTATTACAATCGAAATCGTAGACGATATTGTCGGTGGAATTAACCTTGAAGGCCCGAACGTAATTACGGTTCCGCAGAATCAGACGGCATCTGCAACGGTAACTGCATCCCTGTTTGATTTAGAGGGAAATGCCTTACATGGCATTTTGGTCCATTTCAGGACGTCACCAATAAGCTTGGGCTACGTGGACAGCGATACTGGAACGACCGATGTTTACGGGCGAGCCATTAAGAGCTTCCGAACGATCGTAAACCAGGTTGGAACCTGTAAAATCTATGCGTATATCGGTAACTTCAATGATGCTATAGCAGAACCTGAAAGTAACAGAATTGATTCATTATCAATTGATATTACGCCGGTTGCCAAACCAAAGTTTATACAAATGTTCATCGGAACGCAACTGATAAGGGTTCTGCCTAATCAGAACGCTCAAGTTGAGATTCAAACCGTTGTTACGGATGAGAACGGAAACGGTGTCCCGAACATTAAAATCGCTTTCGAGATCGAATCGGCTTCAGCAGGCGGTCAGATATTCGGATCAATCACACCGGTAAGTGGTACTGGTGGAACTAGTTATGATCCCGGTAAAGACCCTGCAGATAACCGAGAAGGTGAAGGTGGCGAATCAAGTGGTGGATCGAGTGGGACAGGTGAATCAATCACTAACGATCAGGGTGAGTTATCTGCCGTTTTCAGTTCCTTTGGTGGATTCGGAGGCTTGATAATCAGGGCAATTGTCCTGCCGAGTGGTGAAGGCTCATCAGGTGAAGATGAGATTATTCCTGCTGAAAAGCGATTAACATTAGAGCTATTAACTACAGAGATCAATTCGCTTCGACTACGTATAGATCCCGCCTATTTGATGGTGCAACCGGATACAATAGGTTTTGCAGCGGTATTTGCAAGGGTTATTGATCTCCAGAATAATGGAATTTCTAATCTGCAGGTGAATTTTCAATGTCAGTATGGATCGTTGGCTCGCCCAACACTAACGGACAGCACCGGGCTTGCTACGGCTGAGTACTATATTCAGCCAGCTACCGATTTTGAACCGCCAGGCGCTGAAGAAATATCTGATAATATCACAGCTTCAATTCTAAATACCGCCTTCAGGCAAATTAAACCAATCGTGGTTCAGAGATCAGTTGGTGATACTGGTACACTAACGTTGACAAAGGATGTTGATTCCATATATGCAGACAATGGTCTTACCAGCGCCAAAATTACCGCACTGCTCAAGGATGCAAGTGGACGTTCTCTTAAAGACCGGGAAATCATATTTACCGCTAACTATGGAACAGTTACTCCCGAAAAGACGACTGATTCATTAGGCAGAGCGGAAGTAACTTTTACTGATGTAGGCGAAGCTTCACGTGACGAGGATGGGAACATTGTTCCCACAGTAATAACTGCCCGCTACGATCCAATGTCTCTATTTGCATCGGTTGAAATTACCATTCAGGAGCGTTATCCCGTTAGCACGATAGTTCTAGTTGCAGCAGATGAGCAGATGTCGGCAGGAAGCGCTGATTCTTCTTATGTTTGCGCAAACTGTTTCCTAGCTAATTTACGACCGGCTCCGGTAGGTACAGTGGTTCATTTTGAGGTTAACAATGGTAGATACACCAATGACATTGTCCCGGTACAGGGAGTCTATGGAAAAGCTGAGACATATTACATTGCCGGTCAAAGAGTAGGTACTGCAATTTTACGAGCATTCGTACAAAATGGTGATTCTCTTATCTACAGCAATGAGTTTTCAATAAGTCTGATTGCCGGTTCGCCAACAGAAATCCGGCTTAGAACAGATAGGAACGAATTAACGACAAATGAGCCGAGTGTGTACGCCACAATTACCGCTACTGTTGTCGATACAGCCGGCAATCAGGTAGGCATGGGCGAGCTTGTTAGTTTTGAGACAACTGCTGGATCATTAAATAATGCTTCTGTTACCACCAACGATTCAGGGAGAGCCGAAGTACGGCTTTCACCGGGAGTCAGCGCTGCTATGGCGATAATTACTGCGAAAGTTAATGGTCCAATGGGAGAAATTACGAAATCAATTCCCATTAACATCACTTCCAGTGGTCCCAATTCTATCCGTATCGACGCTGATCCGCTTACGATTGCTGTAAGAGGTACTGGCGGCGTTCAAACCAGTACTATAAGCGCATCTCTATTTGATGCAAACGGTAATCCGGTTAATGCACCTTATTGGATTGTCTTCGAGTTGCTGAATGAATTGCATAATGATAGTGCAGCTAATATTAACAATCACGGACTGAAAGACTCGGCACAGACATCCGACGGTATTGCCAGAGTTACCTTGAATTCCGGCTTTTATCCAGGTCCCAAGGTTATCAAAGCTCACACTTGGCGAGATTTTGATGGTTTTCGTTATGATACTGTAAGTGTAATCTTACCCCGTGTTCAAGTACTCTCTGGTCCGGCAAATCAGATTAACATTGACGTAAACGGCGAAGGTGAAAACAGGGATGGAGCCGTTTGGGCTATTGAAGTAGCCGCCCGTGTGTTTGACAGGTATATGAATCCTGTTGAGGATGACATTCCTGTGCAGTTTACCTGTGATTCTATAGCAACCATAGGTGAATCCAGTACAGGCAACGAGAGCCAATCCGGTACTACTTCGCCAGGTATAGCCTATGCAACTATGCTTTATAATAGTCGTAACACATTTGATACGCTGACTATTGTTGCAGAAGTACGAACACAAGAACAGGTCATCACTGGAGAGCGTTCCTATGCACTTCCGTTACAGGAGGGTGTGATGGTGTTGCACTGTGCACCGACAAACTGGATGATCGACAGGGATGATTATGCTAACATCCGATGTTGGGTTGAGCTTAGAGATGGTCATGAGGTACTGATTAATAATGGTCCTATTCTATTTACATCCAATAGAGGGCTTTGGTATTGGTTCAATTATGTTCGTAACCGTTATGAATTATATGACTATCTGGATGATCCACCAGAACAAGCCATAAAGTTCACTGGTTGGCATATAAATAACGGTCATTCCGAACACCGTGAACAACGTGGACAGGCAACGGCATATATGCAAGGCGAGGAACCGGATTTCTTCCTCGATCCTGTTACACCGGAAGTAAACGTTCAGATTTCTGCTGAAGTTGTAGGCTATGAGGATGTTGTGGCCGATCCGGTAATCGTAGTTATTACCAGACATCCGTAAGAAATCTATAGAATCAACTTAAATTCGGGGGTGTTGTTAAATACATCCGGCAGCGCCCCCGATTTATCTTTCAACCATAGGAAAAATCAGCAATAAATGAAATCAGTTAAGGAAGCGCTTAAAAACGTACCCCCTTTTGCAAAACTTGGCGATATCCTCGCTGCAGTGGGGATGATTACTCAAGATCAATTAAAGAAAACGTTAGCGGAACAGAAATTCAGCGATGAGAAAATAGGTGAACTGTTCATCAGACTTGGCTATGCCGTCGAAGAACAAGTATATGCTTGTTTAGCGCACCAGATGAGTATGGATTTTGTTGATAACGAAAAGCTTCTTGAAGCTTCAGAAGACGCTGTAGGTGAGATCCCCGAAGCATTTGCTCGAGAGAATACACTTATTGCACATGATACAAAAGATGGCACTATAGTAGTTGTTATGGTTGATCCGGATGATATTATTGCCATTGACAATCTTAGGAAGTTGACCGATAAAGAGGTGCTTCCCGTTTTAGGAACGCCATCAGGAATAACAAACGCTATTGAACAGCTCTACGTCCGCATTCGAAAAGAATCTGAAGTCAAGGACGTTATAGATACCCTCCAGATCTTCGTTGAGTCTGATGACGAAGAAGACGGGATGGTTGATATGACTAAAACTGATGTAGAAATTGATGATGCGCCTGTTGTAAAACTTGTAAACCTGATTATTGCTGATGCGATTAAAGAGCGCGCAACTGATATTCATATTGAATACCAGGATAAGTACGTAAGTATTCGTTATCGTATTGATGGTGTGCTTCGAGAAGTAATGACGCCTCCTCACTCGTCACATCCTGGCATCATATCACGTATTAAGATTATTTCACGATTAAATATCGCTGAGAAGAGGCTGCCACAGGATGGTCGTTTCGGAATTAAAGCATCTGATCGTGAACTTGACGTCCGTGTATCAATTCTACCAACGGTAAATGGTGAAAAAGTAGTACTGAGGTTACTTGATAAATCAACATTCTCGCGTTCGTTGGTGCAACTTGGTTTTGAACCGGATATGATGAAAATTTACAAACGGAGTATAATTCAGCCGTATGGAATGATCGTGGTTTCAGGTCCTACAGGTTCCGGTAAATCAACAACACTCTATGCTTCTATAAGCGATATTAAGTCTTCTCAAGATAATATTACAACCGTTGAGGACCCGGTTGAGTATCACTCAGATGGTATCAATCAGGTTCAGGTAAAACCGAAGATTGGTTTCACATTCTCAGCAGCTCTTCGTCACATACTCCGCCAGGATCCTGATAAATTACTAATCGGTGAGATTCGCGACGGTGAAACTGCTGATATTGCTGTTAAGTTCTCATTAACCGGACATATTGTATTCACTACTTTGCACGCAAATGATGCACCATCTACTATAACAAGATTCATTGACATCGGTGTTCCTCCATTCCTTGTTGGAAGCTGCTTGCTGCTGGTGATGGCACAACGTTTGGTGCGTGTTGTTTGTAAAAATTGCAAATATGAATACGAACCGGATGAATTTGAAATGGCAGCGCTTAATTTGTCGGATGAAGAGAAAGAAAGATTTAAAAACATAAAGTATTATAGAGGCAAGGGTTGTGTTCACTGCCGCAATACAGGTTATTATGGTCGCTCCGGAATATTTGAGTTGTTGGAAATAAAAGGATCAATCCGTAGATTAATATTCGATAATGCCAACCAGGAAGAGATTCGAGACGAGGCATTAAGTCGTGGAATGGTTTCATTGCGCGAAGCTGCATTGCGGAAGATCGCTGCAGGTATAACTACTGTTCGCGAGGTTTTACGCGTAACAGTTCAAGAGTACGAATAGAACAAAACTACTACTTAACATACGAGCTAACCGAGGTAGAATATGGCACAGTTCCAATACGTAATCACAGATAAAAAAGGTATCAGGCGAGAAGATAGGTTACGTGCATCAAATCTTGACATTGCGATGCAGACCTTATCCAAGAAAGGATATAAGGTTGTATCATTACGTGAGATAAAAGCAACCGCTGCGGCAACTGCATTACCGCCAATCCATGAACAGATAACGACCTTTATCCAAAAGGTTCAAAATCATATCCCACTAAGCGTTCTTGTTTTCTTTACGCGTCAGTTATCAACGATGTTTTCAGCCGGTTTAACGATTGAAAAATCAATAACAAATCTGATGGTAGAAGAAAAAAACCATCGTTTCCGTAAGATACTGGCTAAAGTAGGTAATGATATAAAGAAAGGTATGGGGCTATCTGATGCTTTCGCACTTAGTCCGGGGGTATTTGATGGATTGTATGTAGCATTGGTCCATGCAGGAGAGGTTTCAGGATCATTACATGTAATTTTAGAGGAGCTATCCGATTATCTCGAAGTTATGTCGGATACGCGTCAAAAAGTAATTTCTGCGCTTTCTTATCCGATATTTGTTGCAATCTTTATGAGTGTCATTGTCGCCGGATTGCTATTGTTTGTAGTTCCGCAATTTGCTGAAATATATGCCAAATTTGGCGCCAGGCTACCCGGTCCAACACGAGCGCTGGTCACCCTTTCACAAATTGTTAGTACTAACTTCGTACTTGTTCTATTAGTGACTATTGGATCTGTTGTTGCGGGTTGGTTTGCTTCGATGACAGAGAAAGGCGGCAGAGTATTTGACACAATCATGCTTCACTTTCCGGTATTTGGATTGTTAGTTCAGAACTCTCTGATGAATAGATTTGCCAAAACCTTTGGTATTCTGTTAGGCAGTGGCGTCCCTGTTCTCGAGTCGCTTAGTCATGTTCAGAAAGTTGTCCGAAATAGAGTGTTGGTTGATGCTTTGGAAACATCCAAAATGCTAATAAGAGATGGGTATGCAATATCAGTTGCCCTTAAGAAAACAGATGTATTCCCACCAACTTTAATACAGTTAATAGCTACAGGTGAAGAGACTGGTGAAATGGACAAATTACTTGATAAAGCAGCTTACTTTTATGCAAAACAGGTTGATGCCATTGTTGAAAGGCTTACTTCGCTAATTGAACCACTGATGATTGTCTCTATAGGCGCTGTAGTGTGTTCAATCATTGTTGTTATCTACCTACCTATCTTTAAGTTAGGAATGGCATTACAACGCGGTTTGTAATAAATGTATTTAAAGAATTGCTAACTTTAATAAGAGGCACGGTTTACCGTGCCTCTTTACTCTCATTGAAAATAGGGAGCTACCATGTCGCGGTCGACTCAATCATATATGAAAATAAAGCTCTGAGTGCGCGCTTCAGCGCGTGTTGGCTATATCCCGCATTCTATAGACTTTACGCGCTGAAGCGCGCACTCAGAACGCTTATTTTAAAGGGAATATTTAAAGGTTTATTATGGATATTCTTTGGCTTGAGTTTCTTTTTATTTTTATAATAGGCAGCGCAATCGGAAGTTTTCTAAACGTTGTTATTTATCGTATACCTCTCAATAAATCAATAGTATTTCCCAATTCCTATTGCCCCAAATGTAATCGCTCGATTAGACCCTACGAAAACATACCAGTAATCAGCTTCATTTTTCTCAGAGGTAAATGTGCAGGCTGTAAAGAAAAGATTTCACTGCAATATCCTATTGTTGAAGCGATTATGGGATTGTTAGCTATGCTTATGCTATATAGCTACAATTGGTCGTGGGATTTACTCATCTTTGGTGCAATGGTTGCAGTACTACTGGCATTGTCTGTCATTGATATTGCGACGTATAGACTTCCGAATAAGATTATTATAACTGGAGTAATAATTGCGGTAGTTCTTACGGTTCTTCTTAAAAGAGAATATGTGCTTAATATGATATTAGGTGGTTTAACGGGTTTATTTTTACTCAGTCTGATGGGATTAATTAGCAAACTGCTTCTACGTAAGGATACTCTTGGAATGGGTGATATTAAACTGGCTGGGATGATAGGGTTGTATCTGGGACCATTCCAGACAGCAGGAATGTTCATTATCGGAGTATTTGTTGGTGCTTTGGTAGGTATATCGTTAATCATTGCAAGAGGAAAGAAATGGGGGCAGCGTATTCCATTCGGTCCATACCTCGCTATTGGAGGAGTAATTGCTCTTCTATGGGGAGATTCGCTTTGGCAATGGTATATATCGTTTGCATTACCTTGAATTACTTGACATTTACGCATATAGTTTGTATAATGTTAAGGTTAGAATATATATAATCAAAATACATTTCAGGAGGTGAAATGACACGCAAGGTGTTGTTAATGCTTTTAATGGCTTTGTTCATAGTTGGTCCGTTATTTGCGCGACCCGCTAACAAAGTTGATCCTTTACACGATGTTCGGGTTCATGACCTTAAAACTCTAAAAAATATAGGTCCTGATTTCAAGAACGTCATTAATGCAAATTCAGATCGCACGTTTGATGGTACGCTTGATCGTAAACCGGAGCGTGACGATGCAGATGCAATCGAAGCGGAAGGGAACGTCGAAATCGGCGATGATTTCCTGATCGGTTATACTTGGTATGATTACCAACATAATGGCAGCATCAGTAAGATGATTGTCAGGGATGAATACGGGGGAGTCCAGTTTGCCTGGATGAAAGGTGGGGATTCACAAAACCGTGATCGTCATGTTGTTTATAACTATCTGCATCCACCTGATGAAGATGGTGAATTGCTTGCCGAACCCGGCGAGGCTGGTACTGCTGATAACGCTGACAAGTCGGGTTATTGTATGCTTGCCGTTGTACCTTCGGGTCGTGAAAACCCTGGTCAAAACGATTTAGGTTGCGTTATTTACCACGCAATGGGCTATCCTAATGCACCTGATGATGCTTATGTATCTACGGCTCAAGGTGTTGACTTTGAAAGAGCTTTCGGAGCTTTTGAATCCACTTACCCACCGGCTTGGCCCAATTCACAGTTGATCTGGCCTAAAGGTGCTATTGATCGGAATAACTACTCGCACACTTTCGCTTGCGAATATTTTGGTGAAGGAGATAATTTACCGATTTACCATAGACTCGGCTACTGGCGAGGTGAACCAGATGATGATTTTGCAGGCTGGGATTGGTATGAGGTTCCCATAATCGTTGATACTTCCGCTGTCATCAGCCAGGTTGTTGCAGCTTCTCCAACTTCTGATAAAGTTGTTCTTGGCTGGCATCACAGCCGCATTGGAATTCCTACAGGCGCCTGGGTAGAAAATGGCGGTCTCTACCAGCGGAACAGCACTATCCAATATATCGTTTCTAATGACGGTGAAGCGTGGGACTGGGATAACGGCGTTCGGGAATTAACCAACATCCTGCCTGTTATTCCAGACCTATGGGATATTGACCGCGAAGAAGCTTACGGTGATACATTCCGTCCCTATTGCGACCTGGACATTCAATTCGACCCCTGGGGCAATGATGAGTTGTTTGCAACCTTTGCCACTAATGTTTTCTGGGAATATCCACGACCTGATGATAACGGTAGTCCCGCCGCGGCGACAGGCGAGCATGGTTACCTTTGGTTCTGGAGTTCTAGGGAAGACACTATTTCTATGATCTTCGATGGTTATTACTTCAATCGTAGATTACAAGGAGGGGGGGGTACTCGTTGTGGTGGTTGGAGGATGAACGCTGACCGTGGCTCTATTGCCTTCAATCCTGACGATGCAGGAACAGTCTATGTCGTCTGGTGCAACTTCCCGAAGATTATGGTAGACGTTCGTGAAGATAACGGTGAATTCATCCGCTGGGATTTTCTTGAGGGAGCAACCGATACAAGCGGCTTAGGCTACAGTTCCGCTGAAATTATGGTTTCTATCTCTACCGATTACGGGATTACCTGGCAGGAACCGACTAATATAACCCAGACTCGCTGGATGGAAGATGAGGCGCCTGAAGAAGGTGAGTGTATGAGTGAGAATTGGCCCTCGGTTGCCTATGTAGCTGATGACACACTGCACATAATGTACATCCTTGACCTTGAAGCAGGCGGTTGGCCTCAGGAAGAGGGTGAAACAAGCGATAATCCGGTTATTTACCATCGAGTGGCGCTTGTAGATCTGGAACATGATGGTGATCCGGTTGAGCTGCCTCATGAGGATTTCCAATTCCACAATTATCTCGATTTCAGACCTTACGTACAGGATCCTATTCGCGAACCGGGTGTTCCTGTAACGGATGCTGAAGTCCACGTCAGAGCGACTGTTATGCCGGGAGGAGATCAGGACTTGACAGAGGTTAACTTATTATTCCGAATTGATGAAGGTGAAGAGCAATCTGTTGAGATGGAACACATCGACGGTGATACATACGCCGGAACAATTCCAGGGCAGGAAGAAGGTTCAAATATATGGTATCGTATACACGCAGTAAACGACGAAGATTTTGAGGTATACGAGCCAGCTACCTGGTACTGGTCCTACGTTGTTCAAGCTGAAGGTGGTCTGACCATTGATGACGTCCAGCGTCATAACCGTAACTGGGGTATTGATTATTCACCTTACCGTGGCTACGAAGTAACCGTTAGTGGTATCGTTACTTGTCCTGCTTCTTTCAACAGTGAGTATGGCGCTTATACTATCCAGGACGGAGTTGGTGATTGGTCAGCCATCTTTGTTCGCGGCATTGAAGATTCTCTGGGAGAAGGAAATATCATTGAGGTAACGGGTACGGTAATGGAGCGCGATCCGGATGATCCGGATAAATGGAAATATGCCACATATATAGATGTGGATGATTACAGTGTTACAGGTCAAGGTGAAAAACCAGCTCCAACCTACACTGAACTCGCCGAGTTAGTTATAGCCGAGCGTGCCGAGCAACTCGAAGCTGTATACGTTGAAATTCGTAATTTTGAAATTAAAGCTATCGATTGGAACGCATTCAATTTAGGTTTCTTTGAAATCACATGTGAGAATGGTGATGGCTGGTTCACGACTAACGGTTTAACCGATGATGTTATCCAGGAACGTGAGTTATTATTTGATGAAGATCCGGATATTGGAATTCGTCAAGGAACCAGTTTTGAGTGGATGAAGGGTGTATTAGTAGAGTCCTATGGTGTATATGGTATAGCACCAACTCAGCCAGATGAAGTTGGACCTTTAGCTGTACTTGAAGACGGTACTCCTTCACCGTATCGCTTTAGCCTCGCACAACCATATCCAAATCCATTCAACTCAACGACAAAGATAGGATTTGAGATTTCCAAACCTGGTTGGACAAGGCTTGCGTTATATGACGTTACAGGGCGCGAGGTCGCTATGATCGTTCAGGGTGATTTATCCGCAGGGAATTATAATTTCACTATTGACGCTTCCTCATTATCAACAGGTGTCTATATAATGCGTCTCGATGCAGGTGAAAGAACAATCAGTCGAAAACTTGTTCTTATGAAGTAATTTCCAGTAGATGTGACATTTCTGTCGCGTACAAACAACAGTAGATGCGACACTCTTGTCGCATAATCAAGTGCGAAAGTATTAAAGTGCGAAAGTTCAAGAAAACGTTTATGACTTCTTTCACACTTTCGTACTTTCGCATTTTTTTTAGAGATATTAATTGCGATTCTTCGATGAAGTTGAAATAACAGTTCGCGCCGGTAAGGGAGGCAGTGGCGCCGTAAGCTTTCATAGAGCGCCTTTTGCGCCAAAAGGAGGACCCGATGGCGGTAAAGGCGGTCGAGGTGGAAGTGTTATAATCCGCGCTTCTTCCCAGCTTTTCACGCTTGAAGATACCTCGCTTAATCGTATCTATCGTGGTGAGAACGGTCGTCCCGGTCAACCTAACCGTAAGAGTGGTCGCGCAGGGAAAGACATTTCGTTCAGAGTACCGGTTGGAACCTTGGTGTGGGATGTTGAGACTGACAGGCTTATTACCGATTTGACTACGGATAAGCAGGAGTATATTATTGCCAAGGGTGGAAAAGGAGGGCGTGGCAATGCTATGTTTGCCACTCCGACAAATAGGACTCCAAGAAGGTGCGAACCGGGAATTGACGGCGAAGAACTCAAAATAAGACTGGAATTGAAGCTAATTGCCGATGTTGGGTTGGTTGGCAAACCAAATGCCGGTAAATCAACCTTGTTAGCTGCAATGACAAGCGCCAAGCCGAACATCGCAGAATACCCCTTCAGTACACTCACACCGGCGCTCGGAATCGTTCCCTATGGTATTTATCAAAGATTTATCGTAGCTGATATCCCCGGTCTTGCCGAGGGCGCTCGATTTGGCCGTGGACTCGGACATCGCTTCCTGAAGCATATCGAACGCACAAGGTTGTTAGCATTCCTTATTGAAGCTCCTGAGGATGATTATCACAAAGCATTTGCTCAACTGATGGAGGAACTTGAAGGTTTCAGTGAAGAACTCACCAATCTGCCACGAGTGGTCTTGATATCAAAATCCGACCTATGTGATGAAGAAGATGACACATCATTTCCATTCGATTTGAAGGTTTCCGGACTAACTGGTGAAGGACTGCCGGAATTGGTTAATTTGCTTGCCTCGAAACTTGGTTTAATCAAGGAGGGTGGACGCTGAAAGCTGAGATTATAAAATCACTCGATCTAATAAATCGCATTGCACTCCTGTCAATACTGAATTCACCTCAAATAGGTAACGGTCGCGCCAGGGAATTGGTAGAGATGTTCGGATCACCTGAAGCGGTCATCGCGGCTCCTGCAGGTGAGATTGCTGCTGCTATAAAGGTTCCTCTATCGGTCGGTCGCGGTGTGGTTAAGTCAGGTCGGTCACCTGAGAAGGCGGAGAAGCTGCTGTCAAGGCTTTCACGGAGCAACGCCCGTATGGTTTCTTTATGGGATGATGAATATCCATCGCGCTTGAAGAATATTACTGATCCACCGATTGTTATCTATATTAACGGTGACAGTTCCCCGCTTTACGACTATTCAGTTGCCGTTGTAGGGACGCGGGCAGCCAGTGATCATTCTAAAGGGGTAACGCTCAGGATAGCTCAGGAATTGGCTGCAGCAGGCGTGACGGTAGTTAGTGGAATGGCATTGGGTATTGACTCGATTGCTCACGAGGGCGCATTGCGTGCAGGTGGGCGGACGATAGCGGTGCTCGGTTCCGGCATTGATGTAATCTATCCTCCGTCGAACCGGAAATTATATGAGCGTATTATTACCCAGGGAATGGTTGTGAGCGAGTATCCTCCCGGGCTTGAACCAAACCAACATCATTTCCCTCAGCGCAATCGCATTATCAGCGGTCTAAGCCTGGGCGTAGTGGTTGTTGAAGCCGGACTGAAGAGCGGCGCGCTTATAACCGGCAAATTAGCGCTCGATCAAGGACGGGAGTTGTTCGCCGTCCCGGGTGCAGCCGGACTGCCGCGCAGCGCGGGTGTGAACAGACTGCTGAAGGATGGAACAGCGATATTTGTGGAAAAGGGCAAGGACATTCTGGATCATCTAAGGTCGCAGTTAGCTCCGGTATTAAACGTTTCAGCAACCCTGTCGCTCCCCAAGTTGGAGGCTAATGAAGCCGCTGTTTACAATCTGCTTGAGTCAGGACCGTTGCTCATAGATGAACTCATCCGCAAGAGTTCAATTAGCGTAATTGAAATGAACCGTCTTCTTACGGTGATGCAGCTTAAGGGACTTATTCATCGGTTGGCTGGGGCGAGGATTGGGAGAGCGTAGTCTGGATTCTCCAAATCCCTTACTATCAATAAATTCCAAATCCCAGATTGATTTCAAACGTAACCGCCCAAGCTGGTGGGGGTATGCGCAGTATTTAAAACATCGTCACATCGCTTTTCGTGGTGTTAGGGGTTGATTTTTAGCAAAATTTGTTGTATATTAGCGACACACTGTGTAAAACAGCGTCACAGCGTCACAGAGATGGTGCAAAGTCTTTGTGGGTAAGCATAACCGCATAAATAACTATAATAATACTGAATAGGTTTCCAGCTTGAAATTGATCGGTTTTACCAAGTCATCTTCATTATAGTGCCAAATATACTTACGGAAACGACTCTGTAATTCGCT
>JAVCDD010000314.1 GCA_030765125.1 Candidatus Hatepunaea meridiana | reverse complement strand
GTCACATACTTGGTGTTATGTGACTCTTTCACCAGTTCCGGTCTCGAATTAATAAAGACTTACACCTACCGATTCCCTGTGTTATGTGACCCTTTATTTCCATTTTTTCTTATTTTTATCTGATCCTATCCTTCACTGGCAGCTCCATGCCTTGCATATCGAGGCAAATTTGACTATATTATAGTGTCATAGATCGTGTCAATATTATGAGGAAGATTATGAGTCTTATAAAGACAGCAACTGTTCATTGCCGGGTTAACATCCCGGTCTCACCGGAGACCCGTTCTCAGATGGATGAGATTGCCTCGCACAGAGGGGTAAGCCTCGCAGAGCTTGGTCGGCAGGCGTTGGAATCCTATCTTGTCGAGGCACGCCGTCAACAGCGACTCCAGCACTTATGTGAAACCGCGACCAAACATGCAGACATCATCGAAGGCGTCGCTGAAGAGTGGCAGATCACTGAAGTCGAAGGATGGCCCGATGACTGATATCAAACGAGGTACCGTCTTACTGGTTAATCTTGAACCCACAATCGGAAGCGAGCAACGTGGCAAATCTCGTCCCTGCCTGGTAGTGTCACCGGATGCCCTGAACCAAATATTCCGCGGGATCATCGTATGCCCGATAACAGATGCAAGACATATCAAGCAATCTGAACTGGGCTTGACCTTTCTTCCCGCCGGAGAAGGCGGGTTGGACAAGGAAAGCCTGGTGATTGCTTTCCAGGTGCGGATGATCGATAAACGACGTGTCATTCGAAAACTTGGAAGCGTCGGAGATTCATTTGTATCAGAAGTCAATGAATCTCTCCGTGCTGTTCTCGATCTACCTTAAGATCGATTTTGAATGATTCCATTCAAAGTTCCATTTGTTTATCCAAATTTAATCATTACATCCCTTTTTGATTTGCATATCCGAAATTTATATGCGATATTACAACTATATAAGGAGACGTTATGATCACCAAATACATTCACCGCAGTATCGAGCCGGTGCTGCGACGAGTAGTAGAACAGTTCCCAGCAGTCACCCTGACCGGTCCTCGCCAGTCAGGTAAAACCACTGTCTTGAAAGAACTCTTCGGTAAAACCCATCGGTACGTCTCGATGGAACTACCCAATACACGTATCGCCGCTGAATCCGATCCCCAAGGATTCCTTGCGATCTATCCACCGCCTGTGATCATTGACGAAATCCAGAACGTACCGATACTTCTTCCTTACATCAAAGAGATTATCGACAATCGCAGGGACGAAGCGGGACTCTTTATACTCACAGGATCGCAAAACCTGGCTCTCCTCGGGAATGTCACAGAATCCCTTGCCGGCAGAACGGCAATACTGCGACTCCTACCAATGTCTCAGCTCGAAATATCGGGAATTGAAGATTCCGGATTTCCATGGGAACGCACCGATAGTCAGTTGCCTATTCCGTCAATCCCTCTTACTCAACTTTGGAGGAATCTGATACGCGGATTTTATCCGGAACTCATTTCTAAACCGAACATTGAAACTGAAGATTGGCATGGGAGTTATGTCCAGAGCTACCTCGAACGAGACGTTCGCTCTATTCGTCAGGTCGGGGATTTAGTCCTTTTTCAGTCCTTCATTAGTGCTTTAGCAGCCCGTAGCGGTCAATTGTTGAATTTAACAAATATTGCCCATGATATCGGTATTTCCGGTAACACCGTCAAGCATTGGTTGTCTGTATTGGAGGCATCCTTCCTTGTGATAATCCTTCGTCCTTACTTTGTGAATGTAGGTAAAAGACTGGTCAAATTACCGAAAATCTATTTCACTGATACAGGTACTCTCTGCTACTTAACAGGCATAACAGAGCCCAAGCACGCTATCTCCGGTCCGATGGCTGGAGCTATATTCGAGACCGCGGTCGTGACTGAGATATACAAGCGTTTTATGCATCGCGGTCAAGTTCCAAGAGTATACTTCTGGCGGACATCGGCTGGTGTTGAAATCGACCTCCTTATCGACACAGGGAACCAATTGATTCCAATTGAGATCAAGCATACTGCAACTGCGCGTCCGGCGATGGCATCTTCGATTAAAACAATCTTCAAGGACTTCCCGGAAAAAGTAACTCAGGGCTATGTTATTTATCCCGGTGATATTCGTCTCCCTTTAATGCCCAAGGTGCTGGCACTTCCATTCTCTGAACTCTGACCAATTGATAAGCCACGCAAATCGCCCACGTTCGCCGACAGTAAAGGGTCAAGCAAGCACTCCAGACTGCCTCCAGATTGCCCACACGTGCGAACAGGTGCGTCCGTTTTCGATGTCTTTCCAACCACTTTCGACCGAATTTAAAAACACAATAAGTAATCCTCCCAAACGCTTGACAAACGATAAATATTTATACATATTACTGACACATTTACACAAGTGTAGGCAAATTGTTTTGGAGACTTAATATGCCGGTAATTCAAACTCGTTTCGCTCAAGCTCGCAGTATATTCCAACGACGCGGTGGTCTGCTGCGAATGCATGAAGCCATCAATCTTGGAATTGACCGCAACGTTCTTTATACAATGCTGAAAGAAGGTGCGGTTGAACGTCTCAGCCGCGGGCTTTACCGTCTGACAGATCTACCACCGATGAGTAATCCTGATCTGGTAACTGTGAGCCGTAAAATACCTACGGGTGTAATCTGTCTGATCTCGGCTCTCTTCTTTCATGAAATTACTTCGCACATACCTCACGAAGTTCAACTTGCCATCCTCCGGCGAACAGAACCACCACGTGTGGATTATCCTCCTATACGGGCATTCATATTCTCCGAACAGAGTTTTAAAACAGGAGTCGTTACACATCATATTGATGGAGTAGATGTTCGCATTTACTCTCCTGCGAAAACTGTTGCAGATTGCTTCAAATACCGTAACAAGATCGGATTTGACGTTGCGATGGAAGCGCTCAAAATGTATTACAATCGTCGCGATTTTAATCTGAACGAACTGATGGAATACGCTCGTAAATGTCGAGTCTATAACGTCATGCGACCTTACGTGGAGGCGCTACTATGAAAAACAAGCAACTCGAAAATCTTCCGGCTTCTATTCATCAACGTTTATTGAATAAGGCACGCGCTACAAAACGACCGTTTAATGAGGTGCTTCAGTATTTTGCAATGGAACGCTTTCTTTATCGATTATCCAGATCAATACATGTTGATCTTTTCGTCCTCAAGGGTGCATTAATGATGAGAGTATGGAACGCTTCATTATACCGTCCGACCATGGATATTGATCTTCTCGGACGAACTGATAACAACATTCAGATGCTAACCGGTATTATTCAGGATATCCTTGGAACCGAAGTCGAATCCGATGGTCTTTCATTTGATCCTAACTCCATTGTCTGTGGAACCATTAAAGAGGACGCAGATTACGAAGGTGTCAGAATTCGTTTTCGTGGAACACTTGGTAACATAAAGGTTGTTCTTCAGTTAGATATCGGTTTTGGTGACGTAATTATTCCAAAAGCAACGCAGGAATACTTTCCTACTATTTTAGACTTTTCTGTCCCGCTTTTATTTTCATATAGTCGGGAAAGCACAATCGCAGAGAAGTTTGCAGCTATGGTTCAACTTGGTTCGATGAATAGCCGTATGAAGGATTTCTTTGATATTTGGTTACTGTCTCGTCAATTTGATTTCGACGGAAGTACATTGTCAGAAGCAATCCGATCTACCTTTCACCAAAGACATATAGAAATTCCAGTTGAGCCATTTTCCTTTACAAAAGCTTTTTACACTGACACGACCAAGATTGCCCAATGGCAGTCGTTTGTGACCAAGAACAAGATTGATACTGTTTCATTAGACTTTGAGTCGATCGTCAAAGCTGCAGCGATTTTCCTTGAACCCATCGTGTCAAATCTATCAGCAGAAAAGTTGTTTCAGGATTCTTGGAAAGCACCTGGACCTTGGCGATCACAGCGTCTCAAAGAAAGCCTTAATCATATAAATAAGGCTTATTCCGAAACCCTTAGAAAACTTGGTGAGTAGTTTCAATTCATCTACAGTTTTTCATAGAACAGCATCCATATCAGTAGAATATTCACAAATCGCCCACGTTCGCAGACAGTAAAGAGTCGATCAAGTACTCCAAGTCGCCTCCAGTTTGCCCACACGGTCAAACCGGTGCGTCCGTTTTTCAATAATCATACTGTACTGACATCCGTATTTGCTTTTTAAGCGTTATATTTGCTTTTCCCCTTCTAAGTCCGGTAAACAGCTTGACAAACGAAGAAAACAGATACATATTATAGACACATATAAATAACTGTCGTTTGTTTGTCTTAACATAAGGTCATAATGCAAACCCCTCAACAACGTTTCTCCAAAGCAAGAACCATCTTCAAGCGTCGTAGCGGTCTGCTTCGAATGCGGGAGGCAATAGACTCCGGAATCCACAGAACAATGCTCTATGCAATGCTGGAAGAGGGAGTCATACAGCGACTCAGTCGAGGTCTATACCGTCTCACCGACCTTCCGGAGATGGGCAACCCTGATTTCGTCGCTGTCGCATGCAAGGCTCCTAATGCAGTCATTTGTCTAATCTCAGCCCTCTCGTTCCATGAGATCACCAACCAAGTGCCGCACGAAGTACAACTTGCCATCGCCCGAAAGACCGCACCGCCACATCTCGATTATCCACCAACGCGCATATTTATTTTCTCCAATTCAACCTTCAGAGAAGGCATGGAGACTCATCGCCTCGATGGTGTAGCAGTCAGGATATATTCGCCTGCCAAGACTGTGGCTGATTGCTTCAAGTATCGTAACAAGATTGGTCTCGATGTGGCGGTTGAAGCTCTCAAGCTATATTGCCGTCACCGTGACACGGATCTGAATGAACTACTGCGATGTGCACGTATCTGTCGGGTTCAGAATATCATCACTCCATATATTGAAAGTCTAATATGAAGCAAAAGCGCCCAAGAAACTTGCCGGCTTCGATCCATCAACTTCTGCTGAACAAAGCTCACGAGAGCAACCGGGAATTCAATGAGCTACTGCAATACTTCGCGATGGAACGACTTCTTTATCGCTTGTCGAAATCAAGCCATGCCAACGATTTCACACTCAAAGGAGCTTTAATGCTCCGGGTGTGGGGAATCACCCTATCACGTCCGACTATGGATATCGATTTGTTGGGACGAACCGACAACGACATCTTGACGATCATTGACATCATTCGCGACATCTGCCATACTGCTGTCGAACCAGATGGGATTCAGTTCGACCTTGATTCCATCCGAGGCGAGCCTATTAGAGAGACCGCAGCTTATGAAGGAGTGCGGGTTTATGTGAAAGGCTCTCTTGGAAACTCCAGACTTACCATCCACCTGGATATTTCCTTCGGCGATGTTGTTGTGCCGGATACTCCAAAGGTTGAGTTTCCAACCTTGCTGGACTTTCCCGCCCCCATACTGAAGACATACAGCCGCGAGAGCGCCATCGCCGAGAAGTTCGAGGCGATGGTTAGGCTCGGTTTGGTCAACAGCCGCATGAAAGACTTCTACGACATCTGGCT
>JAVCDD010000063.1 GCA_030765125.1 Candidatus Hatepunaea meridiana | reverse complement strand
TGGCTGATGGAGGGCATGGGCTGTTGATACTCGATGCAGAAGATTTTGTAGATGTAGAATTGGAACAAAACGAACAAATTCCTTCAGAATTCATTCTATACGAAGTCTATCCGAATCCCTTCAATGCAACCACAACCATAACTTACGGTCTGCCATCGACTGGATATGTTTCGCTTGGTGTGTATGATCTCGCAGGTCGAAAGATAGCAACCTTAATAAACAATAAGATAAACTCCGGCATTCACAAACTGGATTGGAAGGCAGTTGGGCAAACGTCGGGAGTGTATATCGTTCGTCTTGAAACGTCTGGTATGGTTAAAACACAAAAGGTTATTTTGTTACGGTAAAAAATATGGGGACAGTATACCTATTTTTCTACAGATCTCTAATCTTCTAAAGAATACTAAAAAAAATAGGTATACTGTCCCCATATTTTTCTATCACATCATTTACTTATGCCACGATTAGCAAGAATCGTCATACCTGACATCCCGCATCACATCACACAGCGGGGTAATCGGCGTATGCAAGTATTCTTTTCTAATATAGATTACCAGTACTACATTGACCTGATAGGGTATTTCTGTTCCAGACACAGCGTCAAAATCTGGGCTTATTGCCTGATGCCTAATCACGTTCACCTGATTGCCGTACCTTCTACCGAGAACAGCCTGCGCCTTGCATTCGGTGAGGCGCACCGACGTTACACACGGTATATTAACCAACGTGAGGAATGGCGTGGTCACCTGTGGCAGGAGCGGTTTTCCTCATTTCCGATGGATGAACGTCATCTTCTTTCTGCTGCCCGGTACGTTGAGTTGAACCCTGTTCGCGCCAAGCTGGTAAGGAAACCGGAAGACTGGCATTGGAGCAGCGCAAAGGCTCATCTTGAAGGGAAAGATGACAATCTGGTAATCGTAAAGCCGATATTGGATTTCATAGACGACTGGGATTCATTCCTTGATGAGAAACTTGACGTACTTGAGCTCGATCTTATCCGCACCCACATCCGCACCGGACGACCGCTCGGCGGTAAGGATTTTATCGAGAACCTTGAAAAGAAGTTGAAACGGACACTTATGAAGAAGAGAGCAGGAAGGAAGAAAAAATAGGGGGACAGTATACCTATTTTTCTATTGACCGTTTATCTTAATAGAGAATACTTATAAAAATAGGTATACTGTCCCCCTATTTTTCGCAATCTGCGGAAATATCCCCCATAAATCTCGTATCACCTAAAGTATAATAACGTCAAATTGCCAAGTAACGAATCAAACCGGAGAGCAAGTATGCGATATCTAACACTCCTTTTAACAGCCACCCTTTTCTTCATACCTTTTATACCTGTGCGGAGTGAAATAACTGAGGTTGGGCAATGTGATACGCCGGGAAGTGCTTGGGATGTCTTCATCCTGGGAGATTATGCTTATATAGCGGATGATGATGCAGGTCTTACTGTAGTTGATATTTCAGATCCCGAAGCTCCGGAAGTAGTTGGTAATTACGATGATTATGCGGGGCCTACCTCAAGAGGAGTTTTTGTAGTTGGCGGAATTGCATTTGTAGCAGACAATACACGTAGACTTATATCAATTGACATTTCAGACCTTGATGATATTAATCAACTTGATAATATTAGAACCGATAGTCCTACATATAAAGTAATTGTAACCGGTGATATTGCTTGTGTTGCGTGTTACGATTTAGGTTTGTTTGACGTATCAGATCCAAGGGACATAGACTTAATCTCGTATTGTAGAATAGATGATAATTCATATGGAATTTATGTTATTGAAAATATCGTTTATGTAGCACAGAATGAGGATGGAATGTGCATCGTAGACATTTCTGATCCGGAACATCCCGAAATTATGGGATCTATTGAAACACCAGGGAGTGCGCTTAGTGTTTACGTTTCAGGAGATTATGCTTATGTCTGTGATTACAGGGGTGGTTTACGAATAATAGATGTTTCTGATCTCGAAAATCCGGATGAAGTTGGAAACTGTGAAATTGAACAGGCTTATAGTGTATTTGTTGTGGATGATTATGCCTTTGTTTCAGACTATGGAAATCGCGGAGTCTTAGTTGTAGATATTTCAAATCCCGAAGATCCTGAAATTGTTGAATCCTTTGATATCGAGGAAGGAAGCCCCATAAGTATAAAAGTAGTTGAAAACCATGCATACATTGCGAATCGTGATAATGGTTTACTTATTCTTGACGTATCCGATTATACATTCACCGGTCCCTGTATTGAGCTTTCCACCGATGAACTCGACTTCGAGGATGTCGGGCTCAACCTAAACCGCGAACTCCCCCTAACCATCACCAATATCGGCAACGAAGACCTGACCGTTTCGGATATTTTAATTGAAGACGATTGCTTCAGCGTTGACTTTGAAGATGAACTAATCATCGATCCGGATGAGGAAGCGGAAATCACCGTTACATTTGCTCCTGACGAAAGTGGTGAATTCGAGGGAACTTTGACCATCACATCCGATGACGAGGAGAACGAAGATGTCGAGGTTGCGCTGCTCGGTGTCGGCGTGGGACCGGTCATCAGCGTTCATCCTCGCGCACTGGACTTCGACGTGGTGGGTATTGAGCATAGCGAAGAACTGACGATAACCATCCGCAACCGCGGCTTGAACGATCTGGTTATTTCTGCAATTGTTAATGAAAATGATGCTTTCGATACGGACTTTGAAGAGGAAATAACTATCGAACCGGATCAGTGGGAGGAAATCACCGTAACCTTCACTCCGCTGATAGGTATAGATTATGCTGATACTCTAATTATTTCTTCCAACGATCCGGACAATCGAGAGCTTGCTGTTCCTTTAAGCGGAACCGGCGTAGGCGCCATCATCGTAGTTGATCCCGACACGGTTCAATTCGGGGAGGTAGGATTGAACCGCGCTGCCGAGGCAGCCATTACAATCCGCAACATC
>JAVCDD010000145.1 GCA_030765125.1 Candidatus Hatepunaea meridiana | reverse complement strand
GTGCGAACAGATCACCGGGCAGCGTCCCCAGCCGGTCTCTGATGTCTTGTAACAGACAATCACGACCACTGACACATACAAGATCGCCGGTCTGACCGACAGTTAGATCACCGTCCTCATCGAATAGGATGTCCGTTCCGAGGTAATCCTCACGCATCACTTGATCTCACAGTCGATGGGTGAAGGATTAGGAATACCGATTGCCGGAGCGCCGCTCCCACCGGTAACCTGCTTAATCACTTGTGAAGCTGGAATCTTCACCTCGAGGTTGTCGACAATCGCCTTCGCCAGTTTATCGCAAAACTCATCGATGTTGTCGATATTCTGGATGGCGGATTTTATTTCTGAACCTGTTAATGCCATAATAATTGCTAAAATTACTTTTTTATCGGTACATTTTTGTCTATTATTTTTTCGCTTTAACCGTTGCTGAGCAGGGAATGGGAGCTCCAGTAACAAAGCAAACCGGCAACATTCCTGCAGGTCCACCGGTTACTATACCGGCGCCATTCTCACCCAGATCGATATTACCGCTCGCATTTACTTTGCAATTCTCACAAGTTATTACTATGTCGTTTTCCGTTTCCACTTCAATCTTCCCCTCTTGATCGATCATTATCCTTGCCTTTTTCGCTTCAATCAACAGCATGCCTTCCGGTCCCTGATCCGGGAAATATCCCTGTATGTACGGTCGTGTGTGGTCTCCATTCTCAAAGCCGATCATCACCTTGTCACCGACAGTTGGCAGCGCCACAATCCTAGTCGTTTCAGTTGCCCAGATAGAAAGAATCCGGCATTTCGGTAGAAGTGACATCGACGGATTAATCGGTTGCACGTCACATATATACTCCGGAGCATTCACTTCCACGACCTTGCCTTCAATGGGAAATCGCATATATGACGACAGGTCGGGACGAATCATTTCGATTATCTTTTTGAACTTATCAAATACGTTCATACCATATCCTCGTTCTCCCTCCTGCATGCCATAGATATTCGGCTTTCACCATAAAGCATCTTTCAGCATCGACCTCGATAGTCTCACTGTGACGAACCGGAACCACTAAGGTTTCAATGAAGGAAAGCCCATCCTGACAGGTCTCCTGACGGATAATGTTAACGCCCATTCTGAAAGTATGCACCGGTGATCCGGATGTATCCTTTGTTCCCCAGTGAAACACGTCATCACGGATATAATCAAAACAGGTTTCACCTGTCTCACGTTGAATATGCTCTGTAATAGTATCAATACATTCCCGCACTGTCCGGTCAAAGAAGGGCATGCGTTTGATTTCAAGTGAACAATTCTCTACGTCCAAGCCTAATCCGGTATCAGCCATTATCGCCCGGATAATCCCCGCCGCGGTCTCCTCCTCGAAAGTCATCCGAACACGCTTGTTATTCAGGATCGTATTATAATCGATCCCGCGAATCACCACCGGATCGGCGATTCCGACTTCGCGCACTACGCCACGAAATATCTCTGTCAACTCCTCACCCGCGTATCCCCACTCAATAACCAACGGATCGCCTTGCTGGGTCGCTTCAACCAGCGAACGGCTGATATCGGCAACCATGACCACACACGTATCCGCTTTGCCGTGAAGATCGGACACGATCCCGAATCGTGCCGTAAACGGCGCAATCGGCTTCCCAGCGAGGGTCACATTAATCACCGGATTGAGGTATATCGGAAAAGTTGTCACTGACACGCTAACTCTCCAGATTCCTAAGTCTTACAAATACGTAAAACATTAAATAATAATGAATTATCTGCGACATTGCCTTGATTTCACCGAACTTCCAGCGCAAGTTGCTTGTGAAGATTAAATAATTGATTATCAATCTCTTAACACAGGTCAAAGCCATGACAACTATACAGGAACAGAAATTCGGTGTTGAAATCGAGGTCGCTGGCGTCGCCCGCCACCTCATCGCCGAAGCCGTTGCCGAAGGCACCGGCGGACGGATTACCGCAACGCACTGTACAGGATACGACACTACTATCGTCACTGACCAGCAGGGACGGGAATGGAAGATCATGAACGATGGTTCTATTCCGTATGCCAACGGACACAGAGGCTCCGAAATCGTCACGCCAATACTGGAGTATACCGATATCGAGATGCTTCAACAGGTCGTCCGCAAGGTCAGGGCAACCGGTGCAATTCCCAATAAAAACAGTTGCGCAATTCATATTCATATTGACGGGCGACAGCACACTGCAAAATCCCTTTCGATCCTCGCCAAAATGGTTTATAAGAATGAGGACATTATCTTCGATGCCCTGCAGGTGCATCCCGAACGCCGCCGCAGATACACCAGACCGATGGACGAGGAGTTCATAAACAAGGTCGTAAAGGAACGACCGAGGACGGATCGAGAACTGAACGAGTGTTGGTTCGGTCATCACAATCCTCATCCGAGTCGCTATAATGATGCTCGATATCGCGGTCTTAATCTGAGCAATAAGTGGCGTAATATTAATACTTTAGAGTATCGGTGGTTCAACTCCACGTTGCATGCGGGAAAGGTCAAAAGCTATTTGCAGCTATGTCTTGCCTTGTCAGCAAAAGCCTTGAATGCCCGTGCTGCCAGTCACCGGAAAATCCAGACTGATAATCCGAAGTTCAACTTCCGGGTCTGGCTGGTATCCACCCTCGGCATGAAAGGGAACGAGTTCAAAACCGCCAGATATCATCTTACTCATTACTTACCGGGTAACAGCGCCTGGCGACATGGACAACCAACAAACCAGAATCAAACGGGTGCATCATGTTGAAATCTGAAAAAATCCTCTACTTCGCTTACGGCGCTAACCTGGACCTGCGTGGCATGGAACTGCGCTGTCCTGGATATAAACCGATTAGTCGAGCCGTACTGAAGAATTATCGTTTAGTGTTCCGTGGTGTCGCCGATATAACGCCTGACTTGCATTACAAAGTCGATGGCGCATTGTATGAACTGACACACGAGCACCTGCGCGTCCTCGACCGCTTCGAAGGTTATCCTCATCTTTACACACGGAAGTTGCTGCCCGTTATCATCGAACAAGGTGAAGAGGTCAAAGCCATAGTCTATATCATGGTTGACCGGAAGACGTTCGTAGCGCCGTATAGAAGTTACCTTAACGTCATATTATCCGGTTGCCAGCAGTGGCAACTGCCCAAAGAGCATCTAAACTACATTATCGTAAAAGCCAACGATCCAACATTCGGAGAACAGTAAAATGCAGAAACACGAGATCATTAACGATGACACGGTATTCGTCGGAAACGCCGTTGAAATCGTCCTGCAGATGCGGGAACAAGCCTACTTTGAGCGTGGAACACCGATGGAGTTCTACCTCGATCAACTGGTCAATTTCATCAGGATGTTTGCCCATGAGACCATCACTCTATCCGGCAAAAACCTTGAAGAAAAAGCTGAGAGCTTCATCCAGGAGCTCCTGAGAATCGGTTATTTCAAAGAAGCATAGAACCAGTTTGCAAATAATTCTTCTACCACCAAGACACAAAGGCACTAAGGGAATAATAACTTTTGTGTCTTGGTGCCTTGGTGGTTAGTTAATCTGTATCATCACCGGGCGCTTCGCCGGGATACTCTTCACCCATTGCGTCTGTCTTGCCCTGCTCAAAGCGACTATTCAGGTAATCATCTTCAGGATTGCCGAGGGCTTCATTCAATTTCTCGTCACCGGCGATCGCTTCATCACCACGCTGCCCGGCTTCTGAAACCGCTTCCTGTTCGCGTGCCTGGGTTTTGAGTTGATTCTCCACCGATTCGAACTCAGTCAGGTGCAGTGTGCAGGATATGTAATCCAGCTCGTTGTCATGAACCTCGATCTCTTTTATCAATACCTGTCTGATACCACATGCATCGGTCAATGTCGAGACGATCTCTTTAGGTTCCGGCAGCGACTCGCGCGACTCACGAAACAACTTCTGTATCTGTTCAAAACGTTCTCGCGCTTTTTCGATAACGTTTCCATTCTCTTCCTTATTGCATATCTCAAGCTCAATTGTGATTTGAGAATCCTGATATCCTATCGGCTGTTTTAATTTTCCGCTACGGCCCTTAATTTCGATCTCGTCTATCTTCAACGCCTGCTTGATACGCATCCGGCGTGGCGGTACCGGTAATACAAGATCGCCGATCATGCATTCAATTTGTTCCGTATTCTCAACATGCTGTTCCTGAACCGTGTTATCAGGCATTGATGATCACTCCTTCGATGCCCTCAGACTGTGAAGCCAACTCGGCGAAGAAATCCATCAACTGATCACGTATGGATTTCCCTTCCTGGTCGGAAGAGTTAATCGTAATAGAATGAACATTAACGCTACGGTCGATCCGGGTTGCCTGATCGCTATGATCATAGGTTATCGCGCTTGAGACGAAGTTCCGAACGTCGTTTGAAGGCTGCACGTTCACACCGACAGACGTATCACGCGTCTTTATCGTCCACGGGGAGCGATGCTCGAGGCTGTCAGACTTGGTGTAATCAAACACCTCCACACCGACCTTAGCCGGTGCAATCTGATCGGCTATATCATTTGCAGATACGACTAATTCGGGAATAAGAGGAATCTTTATTCCGATGATGCCGTAAACAGTATTAAACTTTTCTAAGAGCCAGTTTATTTTATTGACTATCCAATTAGCAATGGAAAGCAGGGGTGTTTTTAACCCTTCCCAGATTGAGACGAAGAAGGAAGATAACATCCTGCCAAATGAGGTTAACGCTTTCCAGATAGTGATAGTAGATGATTTTATCGCGCCCCAGATCGTATCCCAGTGTTTCCAGATCAGATAGATTGCACTCCCTATCAGCGCGACACCGGCAATAATTCCGGTCACGACCAACCCGATCGGGTTAGCAGTCATCGCCACGTTCAATGCCCATTGAGCTGCAGTGGCGATTCCCGTCGCTACTGTGCTGGCAGCCATCGCGACCTTGGCTAATACCCACTGGGCTGCCTGCCTCATTAGCGCTGCCGATGTCAATGCAAGTCCTTTCAGTAATTGCCCGGTTGCCGTAACACCCGTCCAGATCATCTTCGCGCCGAATAAGGCGACCTTGCCTGAAACCTTCAGGAAATTGAATGCTAAAATTCCGAGTTGACGTATAATCATCCCAATACCTTGTGCAAACTTAACCGTCCAAGATATGGTAGATCTGACCATACCGATAGCGAACGACCAGGCGGCTTTCATGCCGCGAGTGAACGCGCTGATCATCGAGGTTACAGATGTCTTGACAACTGTTGCTGTCGCTGAAAATGCACCCTTGATCTTAGCCGGTAGAGTCGCGGGATCGAAGGCAGCCATCTTCATTGACAGGTATTTTAATTCAGCTCCTGCTACACGCAGATAGTAGGGAAGTGTTCGCATCGCGTTTGCCAGTCCACCGGTTGCTTTTGTGTACTTAAACATTCCAAGCGCACCGCCGCCGAACACGACCGCCAGACCGGCGCCCAGAACTTTATGTTCTTTCAACCATCCGAACAGGCGCGAGAATATCCCTATTGTGAAGCCGATGGTATACGCGACCAGTCCGGCAAAACCCAACAGCGGTGAACGCGCTCCTGTAAACTTCTCATTCCATGCAGTGTACCATTCGGAAAGGCTTTTTATCCAACTGCCGAATGCGGAAACGATCACGTTCTTGACGGTGAGAATGATATTCTTTAGCGAAGCAAACACAGGCGCTAACGCGGACCAGACTGCCTTTGCAGTATCCTGTATCCCCAGGAAGTTGGTCTTCCATGCCAGATAGAGCAGACCCGCAGCAGCTATGATCGGTAAAATAGGAGCCATGGTTGCCCATAACGCTCCAGCCAGACCGCCTAACGCTGTGGTGAAAGTCAGGCTCGATGCCGTTCCGATTCCCAGCGAAGCAGCCAGACCGATAATACCTACCATTGAAAGCTGAAGCATTCCTCCGGCTAACGCCAACCCACCGACCATTGCCAGTAGAGCTCCACCGATCAGCGCGATGCCCATACCGAGCTTCAATAATAAAGGATGCGATGCAGCCCATTTCTGAAATGCTAATGCGACTTTGGAAACGGCATTCCCTATCGGTATTACAACAGGCAAAATCGCCTTACCCAACACCTCGAATGTGTTATGAATCCGCTGCGACAGGATTCCCAATACCGCCCCGAGTTCGACATTCATGGCGGTTGCCATCTCGAGGGTGGTCGAGGTCCCGCCACGCATAGCGACACCCAGATCATCGATGTTCCCCTTCAACGCATCGATCTTGGGCATTAGCAGATCGACTACAGTGAGAGCCTCAATCCTCCCGAAAGCCTTCATCAATTCCATCTTCTCAACCGCATCTACAGTCTCGCCGTACTTTCCACGAATGCGTTCCAGGATATTCGGAATGGGCAACAAGTTATTATTTGCGTCGACGAAACTGATGCCTAACTGTTCACCAGCTTCAGCCGCAGATTTCATGAAGGCGCGGTACCGAGTTCCAGCTTCGGCGCCAGACATAGTCGCCTGCAGCATGCCGAGTACCGAGAGTTGCTCTTCCAATGGAATCAATGCCGATGTCGCCATCGCTCCGATGTTGGAAATAGCCCCCGCCATCTCCGGACCTGTGGTCTTGAAGGCTCGCACGGCAGCAGATATACCCCCGGAAAACAGCTCGCCGAATTCGAAGTCCGACAGACCGCCATAGAAGTCCTTGAATATTCCATAGCCGGTTGCAAATAACGAGGTCATTTCAGATACACTTGCCTTGGTCGCTTTAGCAGTCAACGCGGCAATTTTTGTGAATTCACCGACTGCAGTATCTGATAAAGATGCTATTCCGGACTTAATATCGTAAGCTGCGGAAATAAAATCTGATTTAGTAATACCGGCAAATTGGTTGGAAAAGTCATGAGCTGCTTTTTCGAGGGACTTCAAATCCTTGAAGCCGAGCGACGCCATCTCACCCAACGCCTTAGTAGTGGCGTTGGTGGACTTAACTGTTAGAGCGGCAAAACCAGTCATAGCCGTCCCCACACCCAACATCCAACCACCGATCTTCATCAGATTCCTGGCAGATGCCTTGAACTTATCCATCTGGGAAACGGCATCTCCCATAGTTCCAGCCAGGTTGGATGATCCGATGATGCGGATATTGATCCCCTGAGTGAAACCTTGAAGCATACTCATCGACTTCTCCGGGCAGCTTTATCAATCATCTTCTTCTCTTCCTCAGCCAACCACTCAGCGGATGCGTAGATTTCAACGACACGTTCCAATGGCAACCGATCTACAGTTTCGAATGTGTAACCGGGGAATGATTTACAAATTACGGCTCTCATTTGGAGATACCATATTCGGGTGAGATCATGCTTGACCTCGCCTACAACTTTTTTACCGTAAAAGCCTTGTTATAACCGAGTACTTCCTGTATCTGTTCAGCCAATGCCACAATACGCCCGGGCTGCCAATTACCTGATCGGTTATACTCGATGTCCTCGTGATCGATCTCCGGATAGACCACATATGCCTTAACCATGTTCAGTGGAACGCGATTCTCGCTACCCGGCTTGACATTCCCGATCTGGGAGAACTCATCCCAGTTCGAACCACGAATGATAAAGACGTCACCAGTGAAGGTGTCCGTAATCTGAAAGAGAGGATAAGCCTTGTACTTCTCTTTCAGGTCGGCAATAATCTTGTCTGTGATTTGTTCCATTATTTCTCCAAGGTTTTAGTTTGCAAGTTCACAAGTTTTCAAGTTTGCAAGTTATCTGGAATTAACTTGAAAACTTGAAAACTTGTCAACTTTCTAAAATATTCCAGTAGCTCGGATGGCAAAGCCGCTGCACTTGATACCGATCGGTTCGGCATCCTCGCTGTCGGAGAAGCCGCCTTCTTGGTCGGTTATTTCTACGCCGGTAAAGGTTTTTGATCTGACTGCAGCCACACCAGGATACAT
>JAVCDD010000116.1 GCA_030765125.1 Candidatus Hatepunaea meridiana | reverse complement strand
TCGCTGGGCTAATTCCATTCCGCCTACGGCTTCATTCCATTAGCCCAGCGAAATAACGCCACAGGCAGCACAAGAAAACGGGAATTATAATTGTCGCTGACTGGGAAGAATAATTGTCGTTCATCAAAGTGTACCAATTATCCAAGAAAAGAGGTTGAAATAATGCAAAAACACTATTTATTAACTTTATTTATCACTGTGGCTATTGTCATCATAATAGTTGGCTGTAATGATACAAATATAGTCGATCCACAATTTTTCTCAGAAGGTGATGTTCTGGGTGGTGTCTCCTTATAATTGTTAGGAGTGTCCATCCACTGTCATTCCCGTGAAGACGGGAATCCAGATTGAGAGTCTCCGTCTTAACCAATTAAACTAACATACTGATTTATCAATAGGATGTCTTTATCAAACTTTAAACTGGATTCCCGTCTTCACGGGAATGACAAGTGAAGACAAGGAATGACAGTGGTTGAGCGTATTTAACAACTATACAGGGACATTATCGTAAAAACAACATCAGAATATATAAAAGCCAAATGAGTGACAATTCAAAATCCAAAATCCAAGACTCAAAATTCAAGAGGAAATAATGACCAATCACATCAAAAACAATTCCCAGGGAACAAAAGCTCTGGTTTCGGCAGCAGCTTTAATCGTCCTGATTTTTGGATTGCAAGCCGCCCAGTCAATTCTGGTGCCGTTTATAATGGCTGTGTTTCTCGCTGTAATCACTGCGTATCCAATGGGTTGGCTGAAGCGCAAGAGAGTGCCGAATGCCTTGGCTTTGGTGCTTGTAGTGTTTGGAATGTTGTTGTTATTAGCGCTTATGGCAACACTCGTTGGAACATCAATAAACGACTTTTCCGAGCGAGTCCCCGTTTATCAACAAAACCTTGATACGAAATTATCTGCTTTGACAGGTAAATCGGAAACACTTATAGCTGATGAAATCGAAAAGTTAATGAATACTATTTCACCCGGCGCTGCAATGGGGATGGTTGCAAAAATATTGAACGGATTGAGTGGTGTGTTTGGGAATGCTTTCCTGATAATATTTACAATGATCTTCATTCTTATCGAGGTATCGAGTTTCCCGGTTAAACTAACCGCAATGTTAGGGAACTCGCGAGAAACACTCGATTCTTTCTCCAGATTCGCCGAGAGCATAAGGCTTTACCTGGGAATGAAGACTCTGGTTAGTTTGGGAACGGGTGTATTAGTTGGCGTATGGGTTGCGATTATAGGGCTCGATTTTCCAATTTTATGGGGTATGCTGGCATTTCTGTTTAATTTTGTCCCGAATATCGGATCAATCATAGCGGCAATTCCAGCCATTTTGCTCTCACTCGTTCAGTTAAGCCTCGGTCAGACGGCTCTTATTGCTGTTGGATACGCAGCGATTAACTTGATAGTAGGTAATGTAGTTGAACCGCGAGTTATGGGTCGGGGATTGGGAATATCGACATTAGTGGTTTTTGTTTCACTAATATTTTGGGGTTGGATTTTCGGCGCGGTAGGTATGCTGCTTGCGGTGCCTTTGACTATGACATTAAAGATAGCCCTTGAAAGCAGCCCCGGCACAAACAGGATTGCAATATTATTGGGATCTGCCGATTCTATTCCGAAAGCTGCGCGAGAGCCTGTAACAGAAGAAGCCAGAGAAAATGAGGGTGCGAATTGAGCGAGACATTCAGGAGAATTCAACGGCTTATTCAGGAAGATATCATCCGTATTTCTGAGCACGGTTACAAAGAATTGGAGGCGGACGATATTTCTGTCCGGGAAGTAATAGCTGGTGTTAACGATGCAATTGTGGTTGAAGACTACCCGAAGTTTCCGAAAGGTCCGTGTTGCTTAGTGTTACAGAATGACAACAAGAATCAACCTGTACATGTTGTTTGGGGCATACCCAAGGGGCATACGAGTCCAGCCGTTCTAATTACTGCCTATAGACCAGCCCCAGAACTTTGGGATGAAAGATATTTAAGGAGACGAAAATGAAAAAACAAAAGCGTATTAAGTTCATTCGTGAGGGTAATTACGCAGCCGAAGTAGAAGTCGAGCTATTGGAAACTGACGACGATTGGTCACCATATCTGTCTATAGACGACGCATACAAGTTGGATGATGTGCGTGAAGCGCTTCGGCAAGGTGATTTCAAAGCAGCATCCCGGCTTGGAAAAGTATTCGTACTTACACCAGTGGCTGTGTGAAGGATTGTTCAATCACGTAACCCGGATTCTCCGAATCAGGGAGAGCAATGTCAGTAGCGGAGGTCTCCCTGCCTGCGAGCAATTTAACAATTTAGCAATGTAACAATGTAACAATAAGACAATGTAGCAATGGTAAAATCACTATGACATTCCGTCTATCTGAACATGCGCGAGAAGCCATAGGAAAGCGTGAAATTAAGATTGATGGCTGGAAAGAACGCTTATACCAATTTGCGTTCAAATATATAGGAATAATTCATCTTGTCATTCCGGATCAAGTCCGGAATGACAGATAGTTGATGAACGTTTGAATGCAAATTGGTATTAATAATCCTGACGAGCTTGAAGCGGATAAGTTCAATTTGGAACTGGAACATCGATTGGCAGCGATACCGGAATTTGGTAATCGAGTGCTGCGAATCATTGTTAAGAAGAAAACGCAACCGGAAGTTGTTGTAACGGCATTCTTTGACCGAAGATTAAAGAGGTAAAAAAATGAAACTAAAAATTGATCAGGAAGCAGATGCGTTGTATCTGACCTTAGAAGACGAACCAGCGGCTGAATCAAAGGAGGTAGCGCCGGGGATAATCCTCGACTACAGCGCTGGCGGGCAGGTGGTAGGAATAGAAATGCTCTATCTATCCAAGCGTTCTCCGGGGGTGGACGTCAGGCGTCTGCTGTTTGAGACCGTCCCGGCAGCGGCGCAAGCTATGTAATCCGGATTCCTCGAATCCTGGTGAATAACGTAGCCCGGATTCTCCGAATCCGGGAAAGCGATGTCAGTAGCGCAGGCGTCCCTACCTGTAAGCAATTTAACAATGAATCAAAGGATTAAATCATGAGCGAACAAAGTCTATTAATAAATCCCCCTCAATTCATCATCAATGAAAAGGGTGAGCGGGTCAGCGCTATACTGGACATTGAGACTTTCCGGCGAATTATGGAACAATTGGAAGATATCTATGACAATTACCTGATGGATGAAGTTGAAAATGAGCCGGGAATACCGTGGGAGGAAGTAAAGGAATCTTTGAAACGTGAAGGAAAGATATGATCTACAGGATCATTTTACTTCGTCCTGCTTCAAAGACTCTTCACAAGTTGCACCCCGATCAGGTTCAACGTATAGTAAAACGAATTGATGAATTGGGTGAAAACCCTCGCCCAACGGGCTGCAGGAAGATACAAACCGAAAAGAATCGGTATCGGATACGTATCGGAAATTATCGTGTATTATACCGAATCAACAATGAAAAACGTGAAATAACTGTACACCGTATTGCTCTACGAAATAAGGTGTATAAGTGAAGGTTAATGAGTGAAGTCACGTAGCCCGGATTCGGAGAATCCAGGAGAAACATAATCAGTAGCATAGGCGTCCCTGCCTGCGAGCAATGAAACATTGAAACAATGAAACAATAAATGAACCGCAAAAAAGCATTTATCGTAAGTATAGTGATCCCAATTGCCTTACTCCATTTCTTTACGGGCAGCAATTACAGAGGTCCTTACCCGGAATTTGTCAACGGTTATCTGCTTGACATCCTTGTTCCTTTCAGTTTCTATTTCCTGATGTGTCTTGTCGGATTTTCGCTATTGAGGTCATGGATTGTAAGGAGTATCTTGTTGTTTGGGGTGGCAGCCTCAGTTGAAATTGCACAATTTTTTGGTATTCCACTATTAGGACGAACCTTTGATCCTGTCGATTTTATAATGTATGGAATTGGGATCATATTAGCAGTTATTCTTGATACTATAGTTTTTCCTTATATATTTAAGTTTTGGAGGTTCGCGGGGGAATAGCCCAAGTGCTGAATGACGCTTCGCTTTGTGCGGAGCGAAACCGGATTAAACGCATTGAAATCAATATTCAACATATTGAGAGTATTCAAATGAATACAACAACGGATAATAAATTTCAGAATCACAAGCTGTCTTTCTGGAGTCGATACCATAACCATATTTATGGTGGTGGTGGATTAACACTCGGATTAGTAGGGCTAATATCAAACTATTTGTCAAAAGATGATGTAAGCGAGCTAATTACAGGAGTCCGTGACCTATTAGTTGGTATTTGCAGTGTCCTTTTCAGAGATATGTCAATTACAAATTGGATAGTCCAATACCGTTCTGACATATATGGGATAGGGGGATTAATTGGTGTAGCAATCGGAATATACTTTACAAAGCTTGCTTTCAAGCCAATTGAAGAATCCGCACAATTGACTAAAAAAGTGAAATCACTGGATGAAAGAGTAGCCCTACTTGAAAATGCTCTTAAAAAACCACAACAGGTGGCTGGAGCAAAGATCGCTCAGGAAAAATCCCAGCTTAACTTAGCTGAACCATCCGAAGAAGCAGTTGAACTTGCAAAACAGATACCCGATGATGCATACCCCTATGCCCTGACACTGAAAGCCCTGGCTGAGAAGAGAACCGATGAAGCGCGTGAAATGCTGGTTAAAGCCGAAGCAGAGCAAGCGCCGGAATTGAAGAAGATAGGAAAGATATTCGAAACTCGTGCGCTGATTGAATATTACGCGGGTAACTATGCTGCAGCCGTTGAGTATTATAAGAAAACCATAGCATTAAGACCCGATGAACTGGATATTCAGAACAGGTTGGTTATGTCACTGGACGGTTCAGGTAATTATGACGAGGGTGTGAAGCTTGGAGAGGAAGTCTTGGAGAAACGGGAAGCTGATTCTGGTACCGATCCATCCGATTTGGCAGCAAGCTTGAATAATCTGGCAGAACTATATCGAACTCAATCCAAGTACACCGAAGCAGAATCGCTGTTCAAAAGATCGCTTGCAATATCGGAGAAAGCACTTGGGAAAGATCATCCTAAACTGGCTGCGATGCTGACTAATCTGGCGTTATTATACCAAATTCAGGGCAAGTATGCCAAAGTAGAACCGCTTTACAAAAGGTCGTTTGCAATAATGAGAAAAGCGCTTGGCGAGTATCATCCTTCAACGGCAACGACGCTGAATAATCTGGCTTCATTATATCAAACTCAAGGCAGGTATGCCGAAGCAGAGCCACTGTATATGAGAGACCTTACAATAACAGAGAAAGTGCTTGGGAAGGATCATCCTAAATTGGCTGTGACGCTGAATAATCTTGCAGAACTGCATCGAACCCAGGGCAGGTATGCCAAAGCAGAATCGCTTTACAAAAGGTCGTTTGCAATAATGAAGAAATCGCTTGGAGAGTATCATCCTTCACTGGCAACGACACTGAATAATCTTGCAGAACTATATCGAGTACAGGGCATGTATACCGAAGCAGAACCGCTGTACAAAAGGTCGCTTGCAATAATGAAGAAAGCGCTTGGAGAGTATCATCCTTTACTGGCAACTACGCTAAATAATCTTGCAGAACTGTATCGAGTACAGGGCATGTATACCGAAGCAGAACCGCTATATAAAAGGTCGCTTGCATTAATGAAGAAAGCGCTTGGAGAGTATCATCCTTCACTGGCAACTACGCTGAATAATCTTGCAGAACCGTATCGAGTACAGGGCATGTATACCGAAGCAGAACCGTTGTACAAAAGGTCGCTTGCAATACAAGAGAAAGCACTTGGAGAATATCATCCTTCACTGGCAACGACACTAAATAATCAGGCATCATTATATGTAGCTCAAGGTAAGTATACCGAAGCAGAACCACTGTTTAAAAGGGCGTTTGCAATACAAGAGAAAGCACTTGGAGAATATCATCCTTCACTGGCAACGACACTAAATAATCAGGCATCATTATATGTAGCCCAAGGTAAGTATTCCGAAGCAGAACCATTGTTCAAAAAGTCGTTTGAAATACAAGAGAAAGTGCTTGGTGAGAATCATCCCTCACTGGCTGCGACGCTGAATAATCTGGCTGGATTGTATTACTCTCAAGGCATGTATGACGATGCAGAAACACTGTATAAAAGATCGCTTGAAATTAGAGAGAAAGCGTTCGGGAAGAATCATCCTATACTGGCAACGACGCTGAATAATCTGGCATTGTTATATCAAGCCCAGAGCAAGTATGCCGAGGCAGAACCATATTTCAAGCGATCTATTGCAATCCTTGAGAAAAAGCTGCCCGGTCATCCCAATCTCGCTGGAGGCTATGAGAATTACGCCATTATGCTTGATGAAACCAATCGTCATGATGAAGCCAAGCAGATGCGTGCACGGGCTGAGGCGGTGAGAGCAAAGCACGGGGAGGCGAATCGGGAGGAATGACAAAGAGATGGTTAAATCTAATAAGATGATGGTTTTCGCTTAAATACTAAATATGAAGAAGAAAAAAATAAAAAATATGATACAAAAAGTAGTAAATATAATTAACTTAAAAGACCCCTCAGCAAAGAAACGTGATTTATCCTACTGGCTGAGCAAAACTCCCGAGGAACGGGTATCAGCCGTCGAATTTTTACGGAGGCAATATTATGGAAGTTCGGTCAGACTTCAGCGAGTTGCTCGAGTTGTTAAACGCGCTGAAGCGCGCACTCAGAACTCATCATGATGAACTCACAAACGCTTGGGAAACCCACTTCAAAAGTTGAAGTGACAAATATTTCAAGTCATGGTATATGGCTGTTATCAGGGGATAGAGAGTTCTTCTTGCCTTACGATGAATTTCCATGGTTCAAGGATGTTCCAATTGGAAAAATACTTAAGGTAGAGGAACAAACACCAGGTCATCTATACTGGTCTGAACTCGATATTGATTTGAGTATTGAATCGATAGAACACCCGGAGCGGTTCCCGCTCAAAGCAAGGCAGCGCATAACAAGTTCAATGAGCCAAGGTTTATGAACTCAACATCCCGAAGTATAGGGGCGAACTCAGAACCATCTGCTTAATCCGTTAAATCTGTTGTGAATAAATCTTCGCAAGCTCGGAGGCTTACGCTACTACATATACTGAGCAATGAAGCAATTAAATAATAGCTATTCCCCGGTTTCGGAGAAACCGGGCTACGTCATACAAGGAGGTTAGGGAGAATATGGGAAACATAATACAAGGAGGTTAGGGAGAATATGGGAAACATAATGACTTTTAATAATGTGTTAGAATCTGTCGATAGGTTGTCTCTTGATGAACAGGAGACCTTGATGGAAGTTCTACACCGACGCATAATAGAGCATAAGCGTTCGAAGTTAGCGAGAGAAATACAGAGCGCCCGCCAGGAATTCCAGGAAGGTTCCTGTCAACCTGCAACTCCGTCTGAACTTATGAAAGAGATTTTATCTTGAAACAGTTGTTACTCCGCACCAACTCTTTTATTCGGGCGGCAAAGCGAACAGTTAAGAAACATCCTTTCATCGTCAAGGATATTCAAGAAACTCTGGAGTTATTATCAGAAGATGCGTTCCACCCTCTCTTAAAAACTCATAAATTGAAAGGTGATCTTGAGGGTTCGTGGGCATGTAGTGTAAGCTTCGAACTGAGGATTATCTTTAGCTTCGTACAACACGAAGGCATGGATGCAATTCTTTTGGAGACTGTCGGAACTCACGAAGAGGTTTATTGAATTTAAATAACTTGTGCTTGTACAAAAAGCACCGCTGTCATTCCCGTGCAGACGGGAATCCAGATTGAGAGTTTGCACATCAACAATGGAAATTTTGTAAGAACTTTAAACTGGATTCCCGTCTGCACGGGAATGACAGCGAGGAGAGAAGCATGGGAATGATAGATAAGGGAAGTACGAGAATAACAGCGTTTGAAGGTTTCGGAGCATACAGGCTAAGTATTAACAATACAACAATATAACAATTCAACAATCAGACAATGAAACAATATTATCACAAGCAATAAAATCTAAAAATAAAGGAAAAGAATGCTACCAGGAGAAAAGAAATACCCCCACATCTTCAGTCCGGTCAAGATCGGGAACGTGTGGGCGAAAAACAGGATTAAATATGCTTCGACGGAGACGAACTATAACTATAGTGATGGGTTCGTTTCCGAAAAGGAATTAGCCTACATCGAAGCTCACGCCCGTGGCGGCTCTGGGATCGTAACCACCCAGGGCGCCTATACCGATCCTAAAGGTGAAGGTCAAGGGTACGCCGGTATGATGGGCATCTGGGATGATAAATATATCCCAGGCTTGAAACGGATGGCTGACATCATCCACCAAAACGACTCGCGAGCTTGTTTGCAACTGATGCACTGCGGCAGGGTTGGCGGGATAAACCTCGATTATACAGTCGGTCCGTCGGCTGTACCTCAGCGGCTGCGCCGGTTCCGTCCTCAGCAAGAAATGACCGTTGAGGATATCGAACTCTGTATTCAAGAGCATATCGAAGGCGCGGTTAGAGCGGTTGAAGCCGGATACGAAATAATCGAAGTTTCCGGCATAGTCGGCTACCTCATTTCCAACTTCGTATCGAGCTATACCAATAAACGAACCGACGATTATGGCGGCGAAATCTTCGATCGCTGCACGTTTATGCGCAAGATTGTCGAAGGCATCCGCGAAGCTTGCGATACCGATATAGCCATCGGAATCCGTCTCTGCGGCTGGGAATTGCTCGATGACCGCGGTGGCAACACCGAGCCTGAAAGCACTGAGTCACACAAAATCGCTGAAAAAGCCGGATGTGATTATCTGAGTGTAACCGTCGGCTGGCAGGAATCGCTTGGTTCAGTCATCTCGCGCGATATTCCGATGGGAAAATGGCTCTATATTGCTGAAAGAGCAAAGAAGGCGCTGAAAATTCCGGTTATGATGGCTTACAGACTATTCACGCCGGAAATTCCTGAGAAGGCTATCGCCGAAGGCAAATTAGATATCTGGGAGATGTGCCGTCCTCAGATTGCCGATCCAGCTCTCCCAAACAAGATTATGTGGGATCATCAGGAAGACATCATCCCCTGCATAGCCTGCCAGGTCTGCCTGGCGCGACTATTCCGGGATGCACCGGTAACATGCACGGTTCGTCCTTCCTGCAGTCACGAGGGTGAGCGCGAGTGGGGCTATTACGGCTTCCCCAAAGCGGATGTAAAGCGGAAGATAGTCATTGCCGGCGCCGGTATCGCGGGTCTTCAAGCCGCTGCCATCGCTGCTGAAAAGGGGCATGACGTTACTGTATATGAAAAGACCGGTCACATAGGTGGGCAGTGGTATTATGCTTCGAGGAATCCCTGGGGTGAAGGCTCCGGGAAATACTGGGACGACGAGGAGTTTATGCGGTGGATCAATTTTATCAAAGCCCAGTGCGATAAACATGGCGCAAAGATCGTTCTTAACACTCCGGTGACCAAAGAACTTATTAAAGCGGAGAATCCAAATTCGCTTGTTATTGCCACAGGCGCAGTACCCGAAATCCCGAAGATTACCGGGATCGATAAACCGCATGTGGTGAGTATGTTCGACGTATTTACAGGCAAAGCGAACATCAGCGGGAATGTGGTCATTCTCGGTGGAGGCGGTGCTGCGATATCACTTGCACTCTACGTGATCGGGAAGTTGGAAAAAGAGGGACTAACAGACGCAAGCATTGCTATGATAGATCCTGCCGCGCGCTTTGGAGCGGATGTAAACCCGTCATACATATGGCGATACAGGCTCAGGCTCAAGGCGGCAAAAGTCGGACAGTTAACCTTCGGGAAGGTTAAGGAAATCACCGACAAAGGCGTTCTCACCGACTGGACGATTGTGAACAGGAAGACCAAAGAGAAACAGAAATTCACAAACCAGATTGTCCCCGCGGATACTGTTATCCTGGCAACGCTCATCCCCAACAAAGACCTGACTTACGGCGCACACAAAAGCGACGTCTCAATGATAGGCGATTGTGTATGGGTAAGGCGAGGCATAGATGCCATCCAGGACGGATACCGTTTGGGAATGCGGTTCTAATTTAATTCACAACTAAATGTTGTAATGTTGTAATGTTGTGATGTTGTGATTTCTTTCGCACTTTCATGTTTTTACACTTACACACTTATTTAAGGAAACATAAATGATACTATCTGAAATTTCGAGCGCTCGTCCTCAAATACCGGGCACAAAGATGAGCGTATACCCTCATTCCGGTTCGAGTCATCTCGGGCTTTATCCGTGGATTGACGCTTTCCGGTGCAATGCCTGTGGCGCGTGCGCAAAGGCTTGCCCGCCTGACATCATCGGATTTTTCAAGGGCAAAGCGGTGATAATCCTCGATCTCTGCCAGCAGTGCGGGGAGTGCTTTGACGCTTGTCCGGTTGAAGGAGCGATCTATTTCAAGCTCCCACCGGGTGCACCGGTGACGGATAACATTCCGTTTATTTCACGGTTTTGAAGGTTTTTCACCACCAAGACACCAAGGCACAATGAGTAATATCTTCGTGTCTTGGTGAATTGAGGTTAAAAAGGAATGAAATATTTATACTTAAAGAGTGGATTTAAAGATGACTGAAGTTGCCGTTAAAACGATTAAAACAAATCCAAAGGTGGAAGAGAAGTATAAACCTAAGACACCACTGGGTAAATCGCTTTGGGAAATCCGAAAACAGATCATTGCATCGGGTGTGCCTCTTCTCACATCAGAGGAGATTGAGCGTGAGGTTAGAGAACGGCGCGGTGAGCGGATGGATTATACCGAATGAAAATTACGTTTGTAGATGCAGGCGTGTTAATTGAAGCAGCGCGAGGTATTGGCTATTCCGCTCGAAATGCTTTTGAGATTTTAGACGATAAAGATAGAATCTTTGCAACAAGCATATACGTAAAGCTTGAGGTCTTGCCAAAATCAGTATTTTATCGGTATTACCAGGAAACCAGATTTTACAACGAATTCTTTAAAAACACGAGAATTTGGGCTATTCCTACCATCGAGTTACTTGAAAGAGCGTATGATGAAGCCGTAATGAGCGGTCTATCGGCAATAGACGCTATTCATATCGTATCAGCAGTATCGATTGGCACCGATGAATTTGTAACATCGGAGAAGATTTCCAAACCGATTCATCGAACTGAATTGATATCGGTTGTTTCTATACAATCGTGAAGATGACAAGTTTGGAGTTCAAGCTTCAATTGCGTTTTATAAACCGGTAGCCGCTACATTTATGACGCCCGGCAACAGATTCACAGCAGATTGAGCGGATTAAGCAGATACGTTGTATCATGCCTATTCTTAATTGTCATTCCGGACTTGATCCGGAATCCATCTGCTTAATCCGTTTAATCTGTTGTGAATAAACAGACAACAACAATAGAGTACACAATGAGACGGATAACATTATTCATAATACTAATCACAACCACTGCTATCGCCCAAGATTACGACATATACCTAATCAATGAGTGGAAAGTGCATAAGGGTAATACTATCCACTCGGTTGCATACAGCCCGGACGGCAAGTGGTTAGCAACCGGTGGTGATGACTATACTATCCGCATATACTCAACCGACACTTGGGAACTCGTCCATACACTGAAAGGACATTCGTATTGGGTTTTTTCCGTTTGCTTTAGTCCTGACGGTTCTACGTTGGCAAGTGGAAGCTGGAAAGAGATCAAGCTTTGGCGTGTCAGTGATGGGAGTGAGATAAGGAAAATAAAAGGGCATTCGTCTCATGTTTTTTCCGTTTGCTTTAGTCCTGACGGTTCTATGTTAGCAAGTGGAAGCCAAGATAAAAGTATCAAGCTTTGGCGTGTCAGCGATTGGAGTAAGATAAGGATAATAAAAGGACATTTGTCTTTTATCAATTCCGTTTGCTTTAGTCCTGACGGTTCTACATTGGCAAGTGGAAACACTGATAACAGTGTCAAGCTGTGGCGTGTCAGCGATGGGAAGCTGATTGCTACCTTGGAAGGTGATGTGAACTCACGGTTTCGGTCGGTTAATTTCAGTGCGGACGGTTCAATGCTTGCGGCGAGCGGTTTGGACGGGATTAAGCTGTGGGAGATTAATCCACCGATGGGGGAGGTTAAGTTCGTACTGAATGACAACACCTTCTCACCTGATACTGTTGTTATACACCAAATCGTTAGAGATACTGTTATTCGCTATGCGGAAAAGCCTGAACCTGTTGATCACAATCCACCATATCTTATCCTTAACACTGATTCCATTCAAGAACTGATCACAATCTTTAACCCGCTTAGTCAATGCAACAGCAGCAGTGACAGTAAAGCAGTATCTCTAATTGACAGTGTTTATGCCGAACGCGTTGAGAGAGATGATCCAAAATACAATCTACTACCACGGAAAGAGGTTAAACCGGATACCACCATAATCATCACCGGGGGAAATCCAGCGACAACGTTGGATTGCGACATGTGTATATAGATAATCCTTCAGCGAACTTTCATGAAGAAGTATATATTAGATTATCCAGCGGTCAATTTTATTCACCGGTTGATCTGGTCATTGGCAGGAATGAAATTTTGGCTGAAGCAACCGACATTAACTACAGAAAAGCATCGAAAAGTTTTATCATTGAATGTAAAATGATTGAGTTTGGTACTTACCATGCGCTGTTTATTGCGGTGGATAAATACCGCTCCATGAACAACCTTAAGTATCCTGTTGAAAATGCGAATGATATCATTAACACACTAACATCAAAGTACACATTTGATCCTAAAAATGTCCATTTATTAAAGAACCCAACCCGACAAGAGATATTGTCCGAGCTTCAAGAACTACGGAAATTATCATCCGCTGACAACCTGTTGATCTTTTTCGCCGGACATGGCTATTGGGATAAAGACATAAAACAAGGGTACTGGCTACCCAAGAATGCTAAACTAAATGACCGTACCAATTGGCTGTCAAACAGCACAGTGTGCGATTATATCACTGGAATAAAAACCCGGCACACGCTGTTGATTTCCGACGCTTGTTTCAGCGGCGGGATTTTTAAAGTGCGCGATCCGTTAGTTAAAGGTCTGCCGACATCCGTTCGGAAAACCTACGAAACCCCAAGTCGCCGCGCTATCACCAGCGGCGCGTTAAAAAAGGTTCCTGATAGAAGCGTTTTCGTAGAATTTATGCTCGAACGGTTGAAACAGAATACGGAGCGATATTTATACGCTCAAAAGCTGTATATTGAAATAAAGAACCCCGTAATCGACGGCAGTCCGTTCGAACAGACACCGCTCTACTGCGTGATTCACGGAACCGGCGACCAGGACGGGGATTTCATCTTCATTAAACGATAATAAAGAAACTTACCACAAAGACACAAAGGCACAAAAAAAGTATAAATTAAATCTTCGTGTCTTGATGTCTTCGTGAAAAAAAAGGTAGAAATCAAATTGTCAGAAAAACTAAAAACAAACTTCGTTGACCATATCTGCATTGCAGTCAAGGACGTAAAGCAGGCGGAAAAGGATTACATCGACAACTTCGGTTGGGAAGTGGCTTATCGCTACACCGACGAGCCGGAAAAGATCGTAGTTACCGGCTTTATGGTAGGACCTACAGCTATTGAGGTTATGGAAGACCTCGACGGAACCGGTGAAGTGGCTAAATTCATTCAGAGAGCCGGTGAAGGCGTTATGCTCATAAGTTATAATGTGGATAACTGCGAGGAATCGCTGGAAGTATTAAAGAAAAACAACGCAAAACTGATAGATCAAAAACCTAGATATTTTGCTGAACATAAGCGGAATTTTGCCTTTATTCATCCGAAGGCGACGCATGGGATATTGACTGAGATTATTGATGGGAAGTATCGGATATGAAAATAGGGGGACAGTATACCTGTTTTTTATGAGTATTCTCTATAATATTAGCAGTCTATAGAAAAATAGGTATACTGTCCCCCTATTTCAGAGTTCGGGAATCAAACCAAACACACTGAAGTGCGAACTCTGAACTTTAAATTGTTTAGATAAATATGCAAATAAAGTTCATCCGTAGGATGAACTTTATTTGCATATTTATGGATTTATATGTATATTGGTTATAAGAATAGCAGACTAAAGAAGATATGTGAGAACATGTCTAAGGCTCGTAAACATCTGCCTCATTATATAAATCCTGAACTTTTAATCAACGTATTGAGAGATTTAGGATCTTATAACACAATGGCGGATATTCCTTTTGGAAAACCGTTTAGACTGCATAAATGGGCGGGAAAACGTAAAGGTCAATGGACAGTCGATTTATTCAGGCTTTATCGTATACACTTTATCCCAGCCGGTGATTACAAGACAGACGAGCACAGCAACCTTATTCTGAAAACAGTCACATCAATACAAATTGTTGACATAGGAGATTTTCACGGATGGTAAGAAGATCCATAGCCCCCGCGCCCTACAAGCCGCCTATTGCGATAATTCCCGGTAAAACATTGAAGCGAATAATTAATTCACGCGGAATATCTCAAAGAAAACTGGCACAGCGAATGGGACGTCCCAACCAGGAAATAAGCTATCTGATTAACGGAAAACGCACTATTACTCTGGAAACTGCTGAGCGATTAGAGTACGTGCTTGGTATAAAGGCAAGCTTCTGGTTAAATATCGAGAAGGATTACCAGGAAACCAAAGCCCGCCTGGAAGAAGAATCCCGTTTATCCGAGCAAGCACAAAAAATTAAGAACTTTCCTTATGCTGAGATGGTTAACTTCGGTCTCGTGGAAGCAACTCGTAAACCACTTGAAAGAGTAAAAAATCTCCTTTCATTCTTTCAAGTCGCTAATTTTGATGCGTTGGAGTCTCATATTCAAAGTATCATAGGCGAGAATCTATTCAGTAAGAGCGATGGACACAAGCTGTCACAATATAAACTTGCGGTATGGCTTCGGATGGGTGAAATCGAGGCGGAAGACTTGGAATTACTGAGATTTAACGCTCAACGACTTCGCCATAAATTACCTGATATTCGAGCTTTAACGCTAGGAGAACCGGAGTATTTCATTCCGGAACTTAAAAAGATTGGCAGCGAATGTGGCGTTGCTTTCTTATTTATCAGAGGACTTAAAGGGTTCCCTGTATGGGGTTTGACGAGATGGGTTGGAAATAATCCGTATATTCAGGTAAATATTAGATATAAGACCAACAATCATTTATGGTTTGCTATATTTCACGAAATCGGGCACGTTTTGCTGCATAAAAGAGGCGATTTCTTTATAAATATTGAAAATCGCAAAGATGATAATAATCCGGAGGATGAGGCTGATATATTTGCCCGCGATATGCTTATACCGGTGGATGCTTATGGTCAATTGACTGAAGGCGTGTATATTTGTGAAGAGGAGGCTTCAGTTTGCTGAGTTTAGAGTTCAATCTTTAAATTGTCTTCTTTTGAACATAAAGACACACTAAAGTGCGAACTCTAAACTTAATACACAAAGGAACTTATTTATGGCAACATTTTATAATGACCTTACACCAAACGCTTGGGAATGCTACTTACAACAGGAAAGTTTCATAGACGACATCACCAGTTACGTAGGGCGGGATCTTATCCCGCCGAACTATTCACGAACTGATTAATTTCCGTCGGGTTAAGAATCCGACCTACGTCTACTGTCCCCTTAATTATGAGGAAAAAATAGTTTTGCGAGAATCTCTCCATTTCATAGTTATATTTGCATTTCTTTCTTTTACCATTCAGGTGCAAGCTGAAGAAAAGTTAATCTTCAGTGTTGAGGAAATACGAAGTTTGTCATATTCAGAATTGGACAAAATCTGGGACGAACAGGACACAAAGAATCTTAGAGGCAAAGGTGTATTCGATAGTCTGGCGAATAAATACTTGGTCTCGATAGGTGAAAACCTCGAAATAAGAAGTGCAAAGCATCAAGCGGCTAAAGAAACGGTTGATAAGTACACAGAGATCGACAAAAGGAAACGTTTGGAACCGATTTGGATTAACCGGAAATGGATCCGGGACGGTGATATTTCCACCGATGTCATCGACAGTGTTTGGCATATGAAACCTGTCAGGATTGACACAGATGAGAACATTAAACGTGGATTTTTCAAGAGAAAATACCTGATATTCAAGTCTGAAATGCTTATAGATTCAATTGTTGTACATTTCGCTACCGGAGTTGCATTGCCGGGATTTGTACCTAAGAAAACATTCGTTATTAACGGTAAACCTGTGATCAGTTACAATGGTGGAGGAGAAATAGAAGATGACAGACTTTGGATTGATGGTATTGATATAAACGAATATTATAATGTCACAAGTGCTATTATGCCCTGTTATTATAATAAAAAATTATTCTTTGTATTTAAAAAAGATGGAAAGTGTGGCTGGTGTTACGATGGTGAAATGCATCCAGATGTCTGGGATGTAGTCTCTCATTTCTATGGAGGTCAGGGTGAACATATTCCTGAGATAGAAAGACCAAATGCTTTTACTGGATTCACTGCAATACGAGATGGCATAATGTACACTTGCAAAGTGGTGATTAAAGCAATATCGGAATGAGCTACGTACCCAATTAAATAAAAAACGTAGAAAATGAAAAATACAGAAGTTTTGGTTAAAGTCTAAATTAAATAATATTTTCAACTTTGATTACTAAGGCGGGATTTTATCCCGCCGAACTATTCACAAACGTATTTATTTCTGTCGGGTTAAGAACCCGACCTACGTTTACAGTGTTGATTGTACCGATTTTATGTTGTCCTTTAGCCAGTCATTCACGATAGTTTGAGCATCAGTATTTTTCTTTTGAGCCAGTTCGCGAATAATCTTTTCGACGGCAGGATCTAAATAAATTGGTAAATGGTAGCTTGCATTCTCGCGAAAAAATTTGCCGCGTTTTCCTTGTGAAAATCATATTGTTTTTTCTCTTTACTGTCAGGCTTACGAGCTGAATGCTTGGTTAAATTATTCTGGGCTTTAATCGGGTCCCATTCAAAGAAGTATTTCACAATTAAACTCAGTAAAGGTGCCATTAATTTTCAATCTGACTTAAATATAACAAAATATTTTCAAACATAGCAAGGAAGAATTAAGAAAAAGCGTACTGTAAATTTTCTATCAAATTAGCACTTATAAATTCTTCAAGGACATAAAATGCTCCCAACAACTATTGATGAGGCTCCTATTGGTTATGGCGAACTCCTCGAAGACTTAAAAACTCGCATCCGGGCATCCCAAATTAAGGCAACGCTCGCCGCGAGCCGTGAATTGATCAATTTTTACCGGCACATCGGTAGAGCATATTCGGAGATAGAATTCACAGTAGATTTAACAGATTAAACAGATGAAGAAACTACGAATATACTTGGATACATCGGTTTTTGGCGGGTGTTTCGATAAAGAATTCGCTGATGCCAGTCGTAAGCTATTTGAGGAAATTAAAGCCGGTCGCTATATCTTGGTTCTTTCATTGACCAATATTGAAGAGTTGAAAAAGGCACCGGAATACGTTCACCAGTTAATCCAGGACTTACCTGATGAATCTGTTGAAATGATTACTCTAACTGATGAAATTAAAGCCTTACGCGATGCTTACATTGAAGCCGGTGTAGTAGGACGCGCGAGCTTTTTTGATGCTGAACATATCGCTTCTGCGACGGTAGCTGACGTCGACTTGATCGTCAGTTGGAATTTTAAGCATATTGTGCACTTTCAAAAGATTCGGGCTATCATGCAATCAATATGCTGAAAGGTTATCATCTTATCCCTATTCATACCCCAAAGGAGGTTATCGAAGAATGAAACCAAAGTCGTTTGACTGTATTAAAATGAAACGCGACATTCACAAGAGAATGCTTCAAGAAATACAAGGCTTGTCACGTGAAGAACGTCTTGCTAAGCTTGAAAGAGAAATAGACGCATACCCTATCTTAGCTAGGATATGGCATCGAGCGCAGCGAGTTAAACATCTGGGAAAAAAGATATGCTGCCTTGTCCCGAATGCGGTCAACTTAGTATGATTTGGGTAACAGGTGACTGTACACTTTTAGATGGAACAGTTATTCCGAATCTTAAGCGGTTACAATGTACTTCGTGCCGAGAGGATTTTTTTGACCATTACGCTATGGGTATCATTGAGGCTCATCGAAGGAAAATCTCGCACAAAGACGCTGATATTCAAAAACGGAAAGAGTACAATACTGAAGTTGTGTAGTATCAGTGAACAAACAAACACTAAAACAATGAAAAAAACAATCCTATCTCTCGAACAGGCATTAACCCTGCCTTACACGACGCAGCGATTTGCACAACTTGGATGGCGTGTCATCAGGATCGAATCTCCACCCGACAAACGAACCGGTAGAGGTGGCGACCCCAATCGTTACATAGGTGAGGATACTGGTGTCGATGATCTGCATGCGTATTATATTGCGCCTAACATCGGCAAGGAAGCTATTACCTTGAACCTGAAAATGAAGGAAGGGCAGGAATTGCTGAAAGAAATCATCCGCGGACTTAAGGTGGATGTATTTCTTTGCAATACTCTGCCTAAAAGGTATAAACAGCTTGGGATTGATTATGAGACGCTGAAGAGCGCTAATCCGGCTCTGATATGGTGTGGAATCTCGGCTTATGGGCCTGATTATCCTGATAGAGCCGGTTATGATCCTGCTTTGCAAGCGTTTTTAGGATATATGCACCTTACAGGCGAACCGGATAGGGATCCCATGCTGTGTGGGCTTCCAATTGTTGATTTGAAGGCAGGAGATGAAGCATTCTCACAGGTTTTGCTGGCAATTCTGGAACAACAGGAGCATACCATCAACGGCGCAAAGAAACCCGGTGGAAAGGAGATATTTATCTCTATGGCACAATGCGCCGCATCCTGGCTTATCACAGCCCTGCCTCAATTGCAGTTTACCGACGATCCAACCAAGCTGTTCACGCGCAGCGGTAACGAACACCGCAGTTTTATCCCCTGTAATTGTTATCCCACAAAAGACGGGCATGTTTATTTGGCTATCGGGAATGATCTGCAATGGCAAAAGTTCACTCAGATAAAGGGTTTCGAACATTGTGAAAAGCCTGATCGTAAAACCAACCAGGGTCGAATGGATGATAAAGAGAATATTTATGCTGATATACGAAAAGGACTTAAACAATACACAACCGCTGAGTTTATAGACATTTGTGTAAACAATAATTTAGCAGTGTCTCCGGTTCATACTACAAAGGATGTCGCTGAACTTGATTTCGTAAAGAATAATATGTTAAAAACGAAGCTCCCTTCAGGAAAACAGGCAGCTTTATTCCCAACACCCGTTAAAACGGAATTCCTGTCCGAAAATGACAATTTCCTCAAATGTGCTCCCAGGCTTGGTGAGCATAATGTAAGGGTTTTGAAAGAGATTGGGGTTAGTGATGAAGGGATTGATGGGTTTATGAGGGATGGGGTGGTTTGATTGTTTCATTGCTTCATTGTCTCATTGTTAAACAACTGGATTAGGAGGAAAGATGAACAAGAAATACTTGATGTTAAATGATATAGATGCTTATAGAATTGCATTCAGGTTGAGTAATTATATATGGGACATAGTTGCAAAATGGGATTATTTAGCAAGAGACACCGTTGGTAAACAATTTGTAAGGTCTGTTGATTCAATCTCTGCTAATATTGCAGAAGGCTTTGGCAGGCACACAAAGAAAGATAAGATTAAGTTTTATAGATACAGTAATGGCTCACTGAAAGAATCATATGACTGGAACGAGAAATCAAAAGTCAGAAACCTAATATCAGAAGAAGAATACAACCATATTTTCGAAGAACTACAAAAACTTCCAAAAACAATAAACCAACTAATCAATTTCACAAACGAAAGATTATCTATCTAACAATGAAACAATGAAACAATGAAACAATGTAACAATAAGACAATGAAACAATTAAACAATAAAACAATCAAAATCCTATCCTCCTTTGAAACACCCCAAAAAGAACGCTTAATGGGGAATGAAGCAATCGCGAGAGGAGCTATCGAAGCCGGTGTTCGAGGTGTTTTTGCTTATCCGGGCACGCCCTCTACCGAGATTTCCGAAGAATTTAAGCATATTGGGGAATTTCAAAACGATCCAGACGCTATAAAGCAATATCCTGAATTGTGTGCTAATCAGATCTATTTTGAATACAGTATTAACGAGAAAGTTGCCGTAGAGAAAGCGATAGCATATTCGCTTGGAAACAGGAAAGCTATGTGCTGTATGAAGAGTGCTGGACTGAACGTTGCTTCCGATCCGTTGATGACGATTGTTTACCAGACTATCGGAACTGCACTGGTCATTGTGGTGTGCGATGATCCCGGTTGTTTTTCCAGTTCAACAGAGCAGGATTCTCGTTATTGGGGCAAGATGGCTTCCGTTCCGGTGTTCAATCCTGCAACTGCCGAAGATGCTCTCAATATGACAAAGGATGCTTTCGCTCTGTCCGAATTGCTTAAGCTACCGGTAATTGTGCGCTCAACGACACGAGTGAGCCATTCAAGGGGGATAGTTAGAGTAGGTAAAATCTCTTATGCTGATCAGACCCCAGAGTTTACAAAGTCTCCGCAACATATCAATATTCCTGCCAAAACCGGCGCTGCGCATAAGAACCTGCTTGATAAATTAGATGATGAATTGATTAACTCTTTTCATCAGATGAATAATGTTGTATTTGACACTCCTGATGCTCCTAATGGGGATGCTGTCAACCGCGGTGGGTTGACAGCGGGTAGTGATACTGGCTGTCAGGGCGCCGACCCTGACAGCAACACTTCTGAAAATGCTGTCAACCGCGGCGGGTTGACAGCGCGCGAGGTTCCCCTTGGAATAATAACCAGCGGAGTTGCCGCTGCATATACTCTGGAGATCATTAATACCAATCAAATATCCGATAGGATCTGTCTACTGAAGCTTGGATTAATTCACCCATTCCCAGAAAGAGATGTTCTTAAGTTCCTGAAAAGAGGATTCGATAAAGTCCTGATTCTTGAAGAACTCGATCCTATTATTGAGAATGAGGTTCGTCTTCTTGCACAAAAGAATAACTTAAATGTCGAGATCTATGGAAAAAACTATGCCGGACTTTCTGTTGTAGGAGAATATGGTCTGGGTATAGTTAACAGAGCGATTGAAGAATTTACCGGACTAAAGTTTGAGCGGCAAACCAGTCTTCCGCTTGAGGATATAAAGAGGTTTATGAAGGATTTGCCTCCCCGACCACCGGCTTTGTGTCCGGGTTGCGCTCACCGTGCGACCTTTTATGCTTTGAAACTGGCAGTTCCTCGCGCTGACAGTAAGATTGTTCTATGTGGTGATATTGGATGCTTCGGGCTGGGAGCTATGCCGCCTTTTCAGATGATTGATACAATTCACCATATGGGAATGAGCATCTCAATGGCACAGGGGCTTGCGGAAGCAATCTCTCCAAACCGCTGTCAATCCACCGTGGTTGACAGCAATTCCACAGACGATGCTGTCAATCACGGCGGGTTGACAGCGGGTAGTGAAAGTGGCGGATTGACAGCGGGTAATAAAACCATCGCCCTGGTCGGAGACGGCACCTTCTTTCATTCAGGTGTCGCTTCACTGTTAAACGCTGTTTACACCAAGGCAAACATAACGGTTATTATATTCGACAACCGCACAATAGGTATGACCGGACACCAGTGCTATCCCGGCGCAATCAGTCACGATAGAACCGCGCAAGTTGACCTGTCGGATTTGTTAAAAGGAATGGGGATTCAGTTTGTTGAATCCGTTGATCCTAATGACATTATTAAAACATTTCACCTTGTAAAAGATGCGATGGCTTTCACCGGAGTTTCCGTCGTTATCGCTAAGTCGCCCTGCGTTTTCCTGCCGGAGTTCAAAGATATTGTTCACAACCGTAGAAAAATCGTAGTCGATCCGAACCTTTGCAACACATGTCATAATCAGGAAGATTCAACGATTCATTGTTCAAAAGGATTCTCTGCTGAAAATAGTTTGACAAAAGCAAGAGCAAAGATTATCGCCAAAGATCATATTCCGGCAAGTGAGCAGTTATGTCCGGCAAATATCTGCAATCACGGGTTTTTCAATGCAATTCTAACCGGAGATTACAAAGAGTCCCTGAATATTGTGCGGGATAAAATGCTGTTCGCCCGGGTTTGCGGTGATATTTGCCCGAAGCCTTGTGAGATTATATTCAGAAGTGAAGATCAGGCTGTCGTCCCTATTAAGAAGCTGAAGCAGTTCGTTGCCGGAATTGAAGAGAATTTCGATGACTTCTCAATCCAGAAGAAACTAACAGCTTCCGCTGAAAAGAAAAACAAAAACGTTGCCATCGTCGGCGCCGGTCCTGCGGGTTTAAGCGCCGCTTATGATTTAATTCAGGCTGGATACGGCGTAACGGTTTTTGAGAAAGAAAAAGAAGCCGGTGGACTGCTGAAATTCGCCATCCCCGCATTCAGAATGGATAAGAAAGGATACGATACCGAAATATCAGCTCTTGATGAACTGGGCGTGGAATTCAAATTCAACACATCCCTCGGAAAAAATATTCAATTAAAAAAGCTTGCCGATGATTTCGATGCTGTGATCGTTGCTATTGGAATGGGAATTTCAACAACTCTTGATGTAGTTGAAAAGAACGTTCCAACGTCAAATAAATTTGATGCTCTTACATTTTTACAGCAGTATAATCAAAAGACGCTGGAAATAGAAAAAGCCTCGACTATCTTCGTTCTCGGCGGCGGCAACAGCGCTATTGATGCTGCACGCGCGGCGAGAGAGTATGGCGTAGAAAACGTAACCATTGTCTACCGTCGCAGCCGCGAGGAAATGCCCGCCTTTGATGAGGAGATCGAAGAAGCGATAACCGAGGGCGTTAAAATCATCAATCATGTTGTAATTGACACCTGCACTGTGGATTCTGCAGGAAAGATAAATGTGAAATTGAAGTCGTTTAAGGGAGACAAAGATTTTGGCGAACTTCAGGGTGATTATATTGTAAGCGCCATTGGACAAAGCGGCGATGAGAAAGATTTCGCATCAGCAGCCTTAGAAACCGACAACGCAAAGAGAATCATTGCCGATCCGGATAGCGGACGTACTGAATTCAAAAACGTCTTCGCAGCGGGTGACATAAGCGCAGGCAACCATATCAGCGTCATCGGCGCCATCGCCAGCGGTAAAAAAGCAACCATAGGCGTTAGGCAATTACTTGAAGGATATACTTTCGCTTATGAAGGGCAAAAAGCGTTAGATTTATTAAACGTCCAGGGCAGAACAGGATTAAAGTCCCCTAAGGTCGAAACCGGAAAATTTGTCGAGTCATACATCAAAGCTGAGATGTCAAAATTCGACCTCTATCAAGCTTGCGGAAAGTGCGATCATTGCATAGAAAACTTCGGCTGCCCGGCGCTTATCAAAGTTGACGGAAAAGTAGTCATAGACGACAACCAATGCAATCAATGCGGGTTATGTATTGATGTTTGTATCAATAATGCGATACATTGGGTTTAATAAATATGATTGTTTGATTGTTTGATTGCTTGATTGTTAAGCAAAATAGCGAGTTTTTAACAATTCAACAATGTAACAATTTAACAATCAAACATTGAGACAATCAAACAATCATTTTTTAACATGAAAAACAAAATGCTAATAGCCGGTATCGGCGGTCAGGGAGTTGTTTATTTGACGAACCTTATCACCGAAGCGGCGCTCCTGGCTGATATTCCGGTTGCATCGAGCGAGATACACGGTCTTTCTCAGAGGAGAGGCTCAGTTGTAGCTGTAATCACGTTTGGAGAGAATACTTACGGTTACATCGAGGAAGCCGGCGCCGATTATCTGATCGGTCTGGAACCGTTGGAAGCCCAGCGGTGTATCCCCTATCTGAACCGAAACAGCAGAGTGATAATAGACAACAACCAGATTTTCCCCCACTCGGTAAACGCCGGAAAGACTTCATATCCCGATGTAACCGCATTCGCCGATTATCTGCAGAAAAACATAAAACAGGTAATAGTCAACCAGGATTTCGACAGAGAATTAAAACCGATTCTAAGAAATACCTACATTCTGGGAAGAGCAGTATTACTCGACGGCTTCCCTGTGCCTGAAGCTTCTATCGAAAAAGCGGTAGAAAATTCAGCGAAAGCCGGATTTAAGGATGAAAGCATCAGAGCCTTTCTGTTAGGAAGAAACAAATCAATTGAACAAGGATGAACAGGATATACAGGATTGTTTTTTGTTGGTTTATCCTGAGTATCCTGAATATCCTTGTAAAAAAAAGGTAACATCAATGTTACTCCATCAGGAAATTACTCGTGAAGTCATCGGATGCTGTTTTGAGGTCATCAATGAATTAGGCGCGGGTTTTTTAGAATCGGTGTATGAGAATGCTTTATTGATTGCACTTCAGGAGAAGGGTATTTATGTTGAAGCGCAAGTTCCGTTGAACGTCTTTTTCCGCGAGCATAACGTCGGACATTTTATAGCGGATATTATTGTTGAGAGAGTTGTGCTTCTTGAACTGAAAGCAGTTAAGGAACTTCTACCGATACATCAGGCGCAAGTGATTAACTACCTCAAAGCTACAGGTCTGGAAGTTGGTTTGCTGATTAACTTCGGCAGCGCAAGACTTGAACATAAGAGATTGTATGGGAAGAAATTGAACAGGGATGAGCAGGATACTCAGGATAAGAAGAAATAAATGTTTGTTTTTATCATGAATGTCCTTGCTATTGAAGGTAACGCAGGAATAACCACATATACCGCTGAAGAACTGGAACGAATTACCTATGAAGCTAAACGGAAACGGACGCAATTAATATCTTTTCGATGAAAATGGGGAATCAGGCGGTTAGTTTAGGGCAAGACAACGCTCGTGATACAATTGTCTGTGAGATTCTAGAAGTCGTGAAATAGTGAACGTGAGTAGGTTACGGATAATCCAGAATACAACATAGGGAATGTACTATTTATAAGGTTAGAAAAACAATGGACATAGAGAGTTTTAAAGAAGAGATACATTACCATTTTCATCCAGAGTTAGATGAAGATGGTCACATCCTACGTGAATTTTCCAATCTACGTCTCAGAGAAACTTTAGAATTAAATTTCAATTATATGGAGAGCTTTGATTGGGAAGGATCAAGTGTGCATAAACATTCAAGGCTTTGTCCTAATAATGAGGAAAAGATACCCACGCTGACAAAGAGTCATGGTATTCCGGATTGTCTCTTCAGAATGGCGTTACAACTATTTGCGGAAAGCATAATTGAATACCATCAGGCAAAAAACAAGAACGGGGACTTCAAATATTATCCACCAATTGTTCTAACTTTTTGGTCAGGATTTGAAACATTTATTCGGTATAATTCCGAACTTTTGATTAATACAGCATTTGATTTACCGGAAGCAGTAATACTTCATTTACGTGATGAAGAGATTCATCTCAATAGAAAAGGAGATATCGTTAAAGGATCAAAATATCAAGGTGTGTTGGAACGTTATTCAGTGTTTCTTAGGTATGCATATAACTATGAGGTTGATCGAGGTTCTAGATTCTGGCAAAATCTAGAAAAAGCAAAACAATTAAGAGACTATTATACACATTTGGATGTAACAGAGCCTCGAGTTCTTACTTCTAACCAAATACTATCGTATTTGGAAGCAATTCTTTTGTCAATAATTATTCCATCATCACATATTCAACGAACACTACTATTAGGTGTGTACAGACTTTATGATATATGGACAATATTGAACGAGCATCTCGAGGAATACACTGAACAACCATTTCTTTTCGACTGTCAATTAAATGGAGGCTATTTGTTCCATTGCAACTTTAAGAGTATAGATCAGAAGCGGTTTTCCAAAATGCGTAATAAACTTAAAGAAGCAGACCAATGCCCCAACACACTCAAATAGAATTCACCCTAAACGGCAGACCGATAAAGCGGACAATCCCGTCATCCATGTTGTTGTTAAACCTCCTCCGTGATGATCTATCGCTCAAGGGCACAAACCCTGGCAACATCGAGGGTGAATACGGTGTATGTATGGTTCTAATTGACAAGTATGTGATTATATGAAATGCGCCGATTTAATAACAGTTATATTTAACAAAGAAAAACAAAACCCAATGCTAAAAAATAAAACAAAAAAGCCCACATGGACAGATTTAAAGAAAGAAATAATCAAGCTGAATCATTCCCAGATGATCAGCTTAATAAAGGACTTATACCGTCTTTCAAAGAGTAACCGTGATTTTCTGCATGTTCGATTTTCGATAGGGAAAGACCGGATAGATCCATACAAGAAGATTATTGAAGACGCTATGTATCCTGATATTTATAAGGATAAGCCTATCAGTATATCCAGAGCAAAACAGGCAATTAGCGACTATTCGAAAGCAACTGACGATCCGTTGGGGAAAATCGATCTTATGATCTTCCTTGTTGAGTGGGGTAACCACTATACACTCAATTATGGCGATATAGATGCGAACTTCTACAATTCATTGATAAGTATGTATGAGAAAGCTGTCAAAGAAGTTATTTCACTGCCTGACCAGGAACAGGAAGAATTCAGGGAAAGACTTAAAGAAATCATGGAATCTACATCAGACATAGGTTGGGGATACTATGACGGTATCTTCGCTGCTTATTATAAAGCATTCGATGACGAGGATTAATCACCTAATCTAATTACATTGTTGGAATCTATCTCTATCAAACAGGATTCCGCTCAATCAAGTATAACCTTTTGGAGAAAATTATGATAAATCGTAAAAAAACTATTGAGCTTCTGAAACAATTCAGAGAAAAGTCAGCAGCGCAATACGGCATTACAGAAATAGGTCTTTTTGGTTCATTAGTCCGTGATGATCGGAACGAGAACAGCGATGTGGACGTGGTGGTAAAACTGATTAAACAGGATTTGTTCAATATAATCGGAATAAAACAGGATCTTGAAGAAACATTGAACGCTAATGTCGATATTGTCAGTTACCGTGAAAAGATGAACGCTTTCCTTAAGAAGCGGATTGATAAGGAAGCGATTTATGTTTGATCGGGAATTAGCGCTTGAAATACTTGAGCAGATTCAGACAGCTTCCGAGACTATCCTCACACGATTTAAGCCTGTTAAGGTGGTTTCTGATTTTACCGGTTCACCTGCAGGTATGGAGAAACTGGATTCTATCTGTATGCTTCTGATTGCTATTGGCGAGTCGCTAAAGAACCTGGACAAAATCACAAACAATACGCTTCTCTCAAAATATCCACAAATCGACTGGAAAAGAGCAAAAGGACTACGGGACATTATATCTCATCAGTATTTCGATGTTAATGCTGAAGCTATCTTTGGTGTGTGTGAGACAAAGATCAATCCGCTTGTTCAGGTAGTTACGAGAATCATTGAGGATATAAAAAGACAAACATAATGCGGTTAGTTGAGATCAAGCCAAGCTCATAGCGTAACTGCCGGATGAGGTTCGAAAGATCGTAGAAGAGTGATAACAGGATATTTGGAGGTAACAATGGACAGTAATATGACAATGGTTTACTGGAAGGGCGAAAAGTTTTGGTTGGGTAAGTTCAAGGAGAGACCCGATATTATGACTCAAGGTGATACTCTTGAAGAACTTGAGGAAAACCTTCGGGATGCTTATCGGATGATGGTTCTTGAGGATGTACCGGAAGAGTACCATGAAAGGGCTATCTCTATATGAAACGGAGTGCCTTTATCAGTCAACTAAAAAAGGATGGATGTATTTTACTACGTTTTGGTTCTCGACACGATATTTACTTCAATCCGAAAACAGGACTTAGACAACCAGTTCCTCATCATAACGAGATAGATAATATCCTTGCGAAACATATACGAAAATATTGGGACTATCAGCATAACTAATGTTACTCCTGCTAAACATTAGAAATATGAGGAAAAAATGACTATTCAAAAAAATGAAAATGAAATAATAGAATTTCTAACCAAGAGAGGACTATATACCAGAATACCAATTGAATATACTTTTGAGTCAGATAGCATTCATTTTCCAAAAATTGATATATTTTGTCAAAAATGTAACAAAAGAAGTACATTCGTTTTAGACGAAGAGCAATGTTTTATAGATAAAATGAAAGTATTGTTTCGAGCTAAAAGAAGTGGAATGCGTGTATTCAAACCTAATCACTCAGGTTTAGTTGGTCTGGAAAGAGAACTTCCGCAAATTAATCCATTAAATAATAATTCTATTTTAGCAATTAAAATGAAATGTGCAAGAAATTATGATCATCTTATTTTCTTTATTTTCCTTGTAATTGATGGATATCTAATTAAAATTGGGCAACATCCATCAATTGAGGATATTCAAAGTCCAATTGATTCTAAAACTGTGAAAATAATAACAGAGAAGAATTATAGCGAGTTACGACGCGCACGTGGATTGTTCGCGCATGGAATTGGTATTGGTTCATTTGTGTATCTACGTAGAATAATAGAAGATTTAATCACTGAGACAACAAAGATCGCAATTGTTGAGAATACAATTTCTAAGGAAGATATTGAAGGAAAACGTTGGTACGAACAAATCAAACTCCTAAAGGGATATTTACCAGATATTATGGTTGATAATCCCATAGTATATTCTGTTTTAAGCAAAGGAATACACGAACTAACAGAAAATGAATGTCTTCAGTATTTTCCTACAATTCGTGAGTTAATAGAATTGATATTTGCTGAAAAGGTTGCGATGGAAGAGAAAGAACACAGAATCAAGGAAATTAGTCACAAGATGTCTGCAATCAACAGTAAAATAAAGGTTTCTAAGTAAATATTTAAATTATCTTTAACCTAATTTTGATATTGTCAGTTATCGTGAAATGATGTCGCTTTCCTTAAAAACTGATCGACAAGGAAGCGATTTATATTTGATCGTTAATATACAAAATACGGAGTCAATAAATGAGAAAATATTTTCTGTTTTTTATTTTATCGTCGTTAATTATTGGGTGCGCGGGTCAACTTGCCTTAAAACATCCGATTAAAAAACAGTTTAAGAGTTATACTCTTGAAGAAGTACAAAAAGTATCTGTTGGAGATCCAATTGTTGAAGTTGAGAATGCTTTAGTAAGAGATGCGTACGAGGCGCTGTTTGATTATCAAACTCCCTCACTTGGAATTCAAGGGAATCAACAAGTATTTCTAAATAAGGGAGATAGATTTACTCAAGTCATGTACGCCTTGAATAATCCTAACGCTGTCTTAGTGCGACAGGAAGGACCTGATAAGAAAGTACTTTTAATTCACATATTTCCGGATGGGAGAGTTAATCGTGGATGGTGTCTTACAGATGGAACAGTTCCTGTACAGGGTTCCTGGACAGAAGAGCGTCTCTTTCAGAAATCAGAATATCCAAGTAGAAGTAATAGGTCTTTCCGTTCTCAAATAATCTATTCGGGATTGACTGGAAATACGATTAAAGCTGTTTATCGTGAGTTCTCCAACTATTATGCCCGACCGGCTTTTTCTCAAGAGCTTCAATACAATCTTGATGAAAGCAAAATGATTACTTATAGAAGTATAAAAATTGAAATTATAAAAGCAACGAATTCCTATCTTGAGTTCAGAGTTGTTGATGATGGAGGATTGCCATGGTTACCAAAATGATTAAATTAGCTAACATCAAATTCACTATAAACAACAGACATCATGCGATTAGTAGTGGTAAATCCCTCATTAGTTAATCAGCTTTCACCGGAAATACGCAAGGAATTGTAAGAGTAACTGAACAAGGATAGGCAGGATGAACAGGATAAGAAAGATCAAATGTTTTATCCTGTACATCCTGTACATCCTTGTTATTTGGGTATTGCTTGACGTTTCCCAGTGTCTTATGCTTTTATTGAGAAGGCGGTAGGGAATATTGTGGAGATAAAATAAAAATTACTGGCAAATTTGAAGAAATTAGCATTAATTATTGTGGGAACCATCTTTTTGGCGTTAGGGATTATTGGAATTCTTTTGCCTCTTTTGCCTACAACTCCTTTTCTTTTGCTTGCTGTTACATGCTATGCGAAAAGTTCAAAAAGATTGTATGATTGGCTCTTAAACAATAAATGGTTTGGAAATTACATTAAAAACATCCGGGAAGGGAAAGGAATTCCATTAAGAGTAAAGATTTCAGTTATTTTACTTTTGTGGATAACTATTGGATATTCAGCTATTTTTATAGTTCATGTTTTTCTTATCAGAATGATATTAATTCTGATAGCTGTCGGCGTTACCGCGCATATATTATTTATTAGGACTTCAAAACGATTATGACTGAAAATCATTTTCTTTCAAAATAGAGCGTCGGAATATCCGCATTCTATACAATAGTGAACGTAGCCTCCGTCTTCGATGAAACCGGACTACACACATTTACCTATTAACAGTAAAACAATATAACAATGAAACAATCAATAAATATAAAATCTGTAATCAACGGCAGAAAAGTCGAGAAGACAATTTCTCCATCATTGCTGCTAATCAACTTTATTCGCGAAGAACTTGGGTTAAAAGGTACCAAACCCGGCTGCCTCGAAGGAGAATGCGGGGCTTGCACTGTTCTGATTGACGGGGTGGCGGTCAACTCCTGTCTGTATCTTGCCGTTAATATTGATGGTAAGGAAGTAACAACTGTTGAAGGATTATCGCTGGACAGTCAGGATGCATCCCTCGATCCCGTTCAGGAAGCTATGATTGCAAATGGAGCCGTTCAATGCGGTTTCTGCACGCCCGGAATGGTGATGTCAATCAAATCGTTTCAAAAAGAATGCGAAATGAACAACATCGTTCCTGACAGGGAAGCAATTAAGAAGGCAATTGAGGGAAATCTATGCCGCTGCACGGGGTATGTTAAAATCGTTGATGCGGTTGAGTCGTTATTCACAACAGATTAAGCAGATTAAGCGGATGTATTCCGGATCAAGTCCGGAATGACAGAAACAAGTCCGGAATGACAAATATGAGTAATCTGTTTAATCCGTTTAATCTACTGTGAATGATTTGACACCTCCCGGATTCCGAGAATCCGGGCTACGTAATTAGTGTCTGACCGGAAAGCCCCTTTTTTGTCATTCCCGCGAAGGCGGGAATCCAGATAAATTATTGTTTCTCCTGGATTCCCGCCTTCGCGGGAATGACAAAAAAGGGTTAATATCCAGAAAAACG
>JAVCDD010000230.1 GCA_030765125.1 Candidatus Hatepunaea meridiana | reverse complement strand
TCGCTGGGCTAATTCCATTCCGCCTACGGCTTCATTCCATTAGCCCAGCGAAATAGCGCCACAGGCAACAAAATAAAAACGGGAATTATAATTGTCGCTGACTGGGAAGAATAATTGTCGTTCATCAAACCATAGTGCTATATTAAATCTGGTTTAGTTGGTTGTGGGTAGGTCAGACATTCCTGTCTGTCACCTTCCGGGTAAGACAGAAAGGGACTTTAACCCTTGACAGACAAGAATGTCTGTCGTACCAGTTGTTTGTTTGTATAGGAGTAGAATTTGAAAAAATTCTGTATAATCCTGTTTTTCATGTCAATTTCAATCTTCGGATTAACGGGATGTTCAGCAACCAGATGGATTTTTCAACTATTTACAAGTGAAGAATTTAGTCCACATGTTGAATACTTTCTAGTTTTTCATCCTAACGAAACGTCATCACAATTCGGTGGTTACGGTTACCTGATGGATTACAGCCAGGATGGTTACGTTTACGTCGCCGGTAAATTCCCTTGTACTTATGGGGAAAAAGGTGTACCTAAAACCAAAAGAGGTGACCGTAAAACGCCTCTTGGAAAGTACAGGATCGAATTGATCCGTTCTAAAGAAGATCAGTATAACCAGTTTGGTCCTTATAGTATTCTCATTGACTACCCCAACCATTTCGATATTATTGCACGACGCACCGGCAGTGGCATTTCAATCCACGGCGGGAGAATTAAACCAACGAACGGTTGTATCAGGATTCTCAACGGAACCAGCAACAAACCGAAATTCGGTAAAGTAAACATAACAGAGATTGTAAAGAGATGTCAGACGGGGGATATTGTTTTTATAGTCGACTCGATAAATGCGAAGATGTTAGGTGAACCGGGCGAATGTCTTTCGGAGGAAGCATCCCGCAAGTGGATTTATCTGTTAGAGAATGAGATGGATTATTTGGAGTTATTGCAGGAATTAAATAGTCTTTAGTAGCATAGGCGTCCCTGCCTGCGTGGGTGGCACGGGCTACTTGTTGCCTGTGTTTCTTAACCTTACGACTACTATTAAAGCAGATAATGAAACACGGGCAACAAGTAGCCCGTGCCACCCAGATGCAAACATTCGCACTCCATCGCAAACATTCGCAGGCAGGAATGCTTATGCTACTAACACTCGTTACGCTCTGCGGTAAAAAAAGGAACATAAAATGGATAAATACAACTATGCTATAATAGGCGCTGGTCCCGGTGGATACATATCTGCTATTCGCGCCGCTCAATTAGGCTTGAAAACGGTGTTGATTGAAAAAGATGACCGATTAGGAGGCACTTGCCTGAATGTCGGCTGTATACCGTCCAAAGCATTGCTCGAATCAAGCGAATGGTTTACCGCCGCAAAACATAAATTCAACGATCACGGGATTATAATCCATGGTGTTGAGTTAGATCTACGTGCTATGATGGCTCGTAAAGAGTGGATAGTGAAAACACTCACCGACGGCATCGCTGTACTGATGAAGAAGAACAAAGTAACAGTTGTCAACGGCATGGGACGATTGACAGCTCCAGGACTAATAGCGGTTGAGCATAATGGTCAATCAATCGAAATCGAAGCTGATGCAATTATTCTTGCCACTGGCAGCATTCCAATTGAGCTGCCTTTCATGCCCTTCGACGGCAAGTATATCGTGAACTCGACCGATGCTTTGTCATTTGATTTCGTCCCTGAACATCTTATCGTCGTCGGTGCAGGCGCCATCGGACTCGAATTAGGGAGTGTATGGAATCGTCTGGGCGCCAAGGTAAGCATAGTCGAGATGCTGCCTCAGGTTGCGCCGTTCGCTGACAAGCAGATGGCGATAATGCTGCAACGGTCGCTTAAATCGCAGGGGATGGATTTCTATCTCAAGTCGAAGGTTACGGGGTCAGAAGTAAAAAATGGAAAAGTCATACTCACTTATGAGGATGCCAAAGGTGAAGCTCACACTTTAGAAGGAAATAAGATATTAGTTGCCGTAGGTCGTAAACCCAATTCAGCCAATGTCGGTCTTAAGGAAGCTGGTGTAATGATCGAAAAAAGTGGCATTATTCCCGTTGATTCTAAATATCGGACGAACGTTAAGGGAATCTATGCTATCGGTGATCTCATCCAGGGTCCTATGCTGGCTCACAAAGCTGAGGAAGAAGGCATTGCAGTGGCTGAAATCGTTGAGGGAAAAGGTGGTTACGTCAACTACGATATAATCCCGAATGTCATATACACATCGCCGGAATTAGCCGTAACTGGAATAAGCGAAGAGGAAGCAAAACGCAGAAATATAAAATACAAGACTGGGAAGTTCTATTTCAGAGGCAATGGTCGCGCTCTGTCGTTAGGCGAAACCGATGGGTTGGTCAAGGTTTTGACCGATGCTGAAACAGGTAAGTTGTTAGGTGTTCATATCCTGGGACCCCGCGCCTCCGATCTGATCGCAGAGGCGGTACTGGCGCTCGAAGTTGAAGCAACTGCGGAAGACATCGGACGAATGGTGCACGCACATCCTACTCTATCTGAAGCTATTAAAGAAGCGGCGTTGGGAGCGGATGGAAGGCAGATACATAGTTGAACTAATCACCATGGAGAGAGCAAGGGAAGCAGAGGGATTCAAATATAAATTCAAAGTTAAATCAATAAATAACATTTCGCCCTTGATAATGTTTGTTTTTATTTATATAATAAGTATTAAGATGAAAATTAGTTATTTAATTATAATTCTGGAACAGTAAAATGTACAAACAAGAAATGTCAATCCAAAAGTCAGAACTGGAAGCCGTTTATGCATCATTAGTTACCGGCGAAAAGGCTTATCTGACTGTTTACAACAACACAGAGAACGTGATTGAATCCACCGGTACAGAGCATGTACTGAGTAAAAACGCGCCTGACAGCAGTTATAGTAATATACGCGTCAAGCGAATTCCCAAAGACGGTACAAGCAGTCTGAATGAAATCATTGACTATATGTTAACCCATTCGTTTGCTTCCGGGAATATAGTAGCTATGAACAAAAAGTGGAATGTAATAACCTACGAAAGTACTAACTTGAAGATTGAATTCCCGGATAGCTATTCAATCAATTTATGGCCAGACGATCCTGAGCTGCCACCGGAAGAGGATCTTCAAAAAGCAGACTAGGTTTAATTCATTAAATAATAGAATCACCCACTATCAACGCATCGTGGTTGACAGCATAGAGTAACAAATAGGTTTACGTCTCTAAACTTCCGAAATTGAAAATCAGAAGAAACTCCCTAATAAATATCTGATTGATTTGTAAAACCCAATCAATTGTGTCTGGCATCCTTCCATGGCACAATAACATCCATATAATCAGGAGATTAACTGTTGTATGAGGGCACACAACGGCATGTCTATTGGATTTTTACACATTAGTCGATGTCTGTGTAGCACAAGTGTCCCTGGTTATAGTCCGGCTGAAGAAACCGGGAGAATCACTTAATATTTATAACTACCAACAGCATCTTGTAAACTAACATTTCCCACTACAAGAACATATATAATTATAGTTATAACAAAATATTATATTAACTATCGATATTTTCAAAGTATTATATTAACATCATTTGTATGAAACAGATAGTTAGAAAGGATATATCTCAATAAAATGAAATCCATTCCTATAGCTCCTATATTCTTTATCACCCTTTTTACTTTTCAACCTCTGATTGCACAAGCGTCGAATTCACTGATATTAAAAACTAAAGCCGATAGCCTCGTAAGAGCTGCAGACTCACTTATAGCAAATTCACAGCCGCAGAAAGCGTTGGAGGACTTTGAGGAAGCTCTTTCGATTTTTATTGGACTTGGTGACATGTTAAACGAAAGTGAAGTATTGAAGTGCATGGCGAATATAAATTTAAGTAGATTATATTATAAAAAAGCATTAGATTATCATCTACGAAGATTGGAAATTGTGCAGGAACTGGAAGATCGATATTCTGAAAGCCGCATTCTAGGATATATTGGATTGGTTTATAAAAAGCTTAATGATTCAGAGAAAGCATTGGATTATGCGAGGCAAAGTCTAAGTATCAGTCGGGAATTAGGTGATCGAGAAACCGAAGCGATAACACTAAACGGCATTGCAAAGGCTTATATGCATCGTTCAAACTTCATTGAGGCAATTAATTATTATAAACAAAGTTTAACATTGCAAAAGGAGATAGAAGACAAAAAAGGAGAAGCGCATACCGCTTATTGGATCGGAAATGCTTATATGTATCTTGCTGATTACCAGGAAGCGCAAAAGTATTGCCGACATAGTTTAACAATACAAAAGGAAATTAATGACCGAGCCGGTGAGGAAAAAACCTGTTTTTGCATCGGGAATATTTATACATATCTTTCCGACTATACAAAGGCATTGGAGTATTACCAGCGGGGTTTGGAGATAAGTAGAGAGACAGGTAATAAATATTCAGAAGCAAAGACATTGGGTAATATCGGGTTGATATACGGTCGTCTTTCAGATTACTTGAAGGCATTGGAATACTATCAGCAAAGCTTGATAATGCGAAGAAAAATTAAAGACCGACAAGGAGAAGGTTCGGCATTGGGGAACATCGGTATAGTTTATAAGGAAACAGACAATTATCCGAGAGCTTTAGAGTATTGTATGAAGAGTCTGGCAATTCAAAGGGAGATCGGAGATAAAAAAAGCGAATTCAGTACATTATGCGGTATAGGAAATATCTATGAGCAGTACTCCGACTATACGAAGGCTCTGGAGTGTTATAAGGAGAGTCTGAAAATCACAAAAGAGGTAAACGACAAACGACGGGAAAGCTGGGCATTGTATTGTATCGGTGAACTGTATTACTCCCAGGAGAACTATGGTACAGCCGTGGATTACATTCAGAAAGCACTGAGAATCGCTCGTGATCTGGACACGTATGGCGATCTTGAGAAGTACTATACTATTTTGCTCGGTGAATGCAACATTGCGCAAGGATTGGATTCTAAAGCTGTCGTTAATTTCAAAGAAGCGATTGAAATGGTTGAAAATGTCCGTGGCAAATTGGAGGTTGAGTCTCACAAAAGGAGTTACACTGCTAGAGTTTCTAAATTATATGGTGATATGGTCTTAGCATTACTCAGGATCAATGAAAAGGAAGAAGCTTATTCATACATCGAGCGTGGTCGTGCTCGTTCTTTTCTGGATATGCTTGCCAGTGGTGACGTAGAAGTCGGCAAGAGCAAACATTCTGAATTTCTACACAATGACGAGTGTGTCCAGGTGGAAGATATCAAAGAAGAGAAACAGTATGAGCCTGAATTAGCGTCGTTGATTACGGTGAACCCGCTGAGCTTGTCCGAAGTACAGGAGTTACTCGATGAAAACAGCACAATTCTTGAATATTTTATAACTGAAAAGAAGCTGCTTGTATGGCAAATCACAAGAAATAATGCACAAATATATGAAATGGAAGTCCTTAGTAAAGATATAAAAGAGATAATCGAAGCCTTTCGCGAAACGATAGCATTAATCGGATCGACTGGCAATTTATCGCGTGAGCTTTATAAGATGCTTATCGAACCTGCAGCCAACCATATTAACACCGAAAAACTAATCATAATCCCTCACGGAATTTTACACTATCTTCCCTTTCAGGCTTTGCAGGATCAAAACGGAGAATTTCTTTTGGAGAAATACAGGATAAGCTACCTTCCTTCGGCATCCGTTCTGAAATATATTATACATAAGCGCCGCGGAAAGGGCAGCAAACTGTTTGCCCTGGGAAATCCGGCAATAACCAGAGAAGATTACAAACCTTTGAAGTTCGCTGAAGTAGAAGTTAATATGATTAGTAAATTATACGAGAACAGCGATATTCTTACAGGTAAATCCGCAACCGAGACAAATTTCAGGGAATTAGCCGCTAAATACGACATCCTGCATCTCGCCTGCCATTCAGAATTGAACTCAGCTTACCCACTTTTTTCAGGTCTGTTATTGGCCCCCGATAACCTGCAGGATGGAGAATTAGACGTCCATGAGGTCTTTACTATGGATTTGAACGCTTATCTCGTTGTGCTGTCAGGTTGTGAAACGGGTATGGGGCATCTGACGACTGGTGACGAACTGGTCGGTCTTTCCCGTGCTTTTATTTATGCCGGAACACCATCGTTGATCGCTTCTATCTGGCGTGTAGAAGACGAATCTACCGGCTACCTTATGGAGAGTTTCTACAAGAACCTTAAAAACTTAAACAAAGCTGAAGCTTTGCGAGAAGCACAGATTGCAACCAAAGAGAAGTATAGCGATATGTTTTTCTGGGCGCCTTTTGTTTTAATTGGGGATGAGAATTGAGTTAAGAGTTCAAGTTTTTTTAGTGTCAAGTGTCAAGTAACAAGTACAAAGTTAGCGTAGGAAATAAGGGGACAGTATACTTATTATGTTACTGGTAGGATAGACATTCCTGTCTGTCGAGACTGACCGGGTGGTAAATACGACAGACAAGAATGTCTATCCTACCCGAGAGGTATTTAAAAATTGCTATTATCATATTAATCGAATAACTCCCTACTATTTCTTTTAAAAAGATCAAACAGTGAAAAACATTCCATCAAATCTCGGAAATCTTCTGAAACTGGCTCAAGACGGTGATGAAAAATCACTTAACGAGCTTTTGCAAAGGTTTGAACCAGGACTTATTATCCTGGTTAAAAATTCACTTCACAACCTACCTCAAGAATCCCAATGCACCATCGTTAATCAAACATTAACTGAATTTCGGGATAAAATCCAACAAGTAAAGTCCTCCCCAAAGGGTTTTATACGCACCTTACTGCATTCCAGGATTATGAATCTACTATTGGAAATGGTAAAAAAAGGAGAAAAAATGGCGCTAAACGAATTAATCGCCATTATGGATGTAAGATTACTGAAGTTTCGCACCTATAAAACAGGGCTTTTTTAATGGTTCATTAGTATAGATTCCGGCTCCTATTTTGTTATATTGTATATAGTTGTAACAAAATTCCAAAAAGGAGCCAGAATCGTGAATA
>JAVCDD010000074.1 GCA_030765125.1 Candidatus Hatepunaea meridiana | reverse complement strand
ATGACAAAAAAGGGTTAATATCCAGAAAAACGGAGGTTTTCGGTCAGACACTAAGTATCAATATTGGTTTTTATAATTGTTTGAAGCATTAAAAGTTTCGCGTAGGGGCCGATTTATCGAGCCCTTTTGCATAAGTAGAAGGGGCTCAATAAATTGGCCCCTACGCGAAATTCGCACTAAATCTGCTGTGAATAAAAACCCATCAGCTACTAAGATGAACTACAGCATTACTGTTTCATTTTATGCTTGTGTAATATTACTATTTTACATTATTCGTAAAATAGTAACCTTTTTACTTGACAATACCTTTCTTGTTTTCTATCTTACACATTATCACAATTCGTAAATACGTAAACTAAATCTCGATTGAGAGTAATATGGTCGATCATAATGGATTATCCGCTTCGCAACTTCAGAATCAGCAAAAATTATTCAATGCTGCTGAACAATTGTTCGAGCGGTTTGGTTACAAGAAAACTACTGTAATTGATATCTGCAAGGCTGCTGGGATGTCCAAACCGACGTTTTACGGTCTATTCAAGGACAAGGGTGAACTGTTTGTGGCGTTACTGTTTGAAGTCTTTGGACGAGAGATAAAGGATTGGAAGAACACTCAGCCAACGAACGCTGAGCCACTGAGCTGCCTTCTGGCATTTATTGAATTCTACGAAAATGTACTAGTGAAAAAACCGATATTTCGCCTCATTGTCGAGGATCCGACAGTGATGGAAAAGTTCGCCTGGGTGCTTCACCATACAGCTAATTCACCTGTGTTGACGACACTCAGGCAAATACTTAAGGACGGAATCAATGCCGGACAGTTTCGAACACTCGATCCCGATGCTGTGCTCTGGATGATATATGCGCTATTGGACAGCATGTACATCCTGATGCCGATGATGACCGGAGAACCAGGAGCCGGAGAAAATCCCGATATTGCAAGAGAAGTAAAGTCATTTATCCTTAGCGGAGTTGGAGTCAATAATGAAGAATAATAAGCATTTCCTGGCAATCAAGTTAGCCGAATTGTCAACGAGACATCCCTGGTTGATGCTGATGACAGCCATTGTAATAACGATCATCTCAATTGGATTATCAAGCGGTCTCGAAATGCGGATGAACTGGTCGGATACGCTGCCTAAAGATGATCCTATCGTTAAATCATACCGCGAAGTGCAGAATCGCTTCGGTGATCCCTTTGGTATTGTTGTCGCGCTGGAAGGGGATTACGACCGTATCTGCGCAATGGCAGACAGCCTCGAACCTCGATTGAAGGAAATGGAGGGGCTATACAGCGTTCAGGGTCGGTTACCTCTTGATTATTTCAGAGAGCATGGTTTTCTACTGATGAAACCCAACGACTTCGACCGGATGCTTCGAGTCTTTTCCAATCCGAGCCTCATAGGGACGTTCCGTGGTTTTAACGATGACTACGAGCGTGAATACACAGACAGTGAATCGAATATGAAACGTGATGAAGTTAATATTGCACGTAGTTTATTGGGAACACACAGGGCATTAGAGATTCTCACCACTAATCTTGCTTTAAAAACGGAAACCGATACATCCAGTAAATCCCGTAATCCCGTCAAAATAGAGAACGCCGTAGATGCATTCACACTCGGCGAATCCTGGATAATGTCACTTGACCGTCGGATGCTGCTGATTGCCTGCCAACCGGTTGCAAGTCAATTAAACTTTGATCAACTGATCGCTGAAGTAGAGAAAGTTGAGCTTATAGTTAATGAAATCAGCCATAAGTTCCCGGATGTTTCGGCAGACCTGACAGGGATGGCGAAGATTGGTCAGGACGAGATGAACAGCATTGGAATTTATACAATATTTTTGTCTCTTGGAGCCTTGCTTTTAATCTATATTCTTCTTGCCAGATCATTTAGAGGATGGGTACTGCCGATAATTGCTCTTACACCATTAATAATCGGTATCTTTTGGACGATGGGTTTGCTGTATATTCTATTTGGCAGCCTGAACATCTTCACAGCGATGATGGGGATAGTCCTACTTGGATTGGGAATTGATTTCTCCATTCATACTATAAGTCGCTTTAATGAAGAGATTACACTTGGTAAAGGCATTAAGGATGCTTTAATTGCTATGCTTAATGGAACAGGTGTTGCAGTATTAACGGGAGGATTGACAACAGCAGCAGCCTTTTTGACGCTGCTTATAGGGGAGACAGCAGGTGTCTTTGAGTTCGGCGCAGCTGCTGGTTTCGGAGTGCTGTTGACATTGCTGGCAGTATTCTTCGTCCTGCCCCCGTTGCTGGTGGTTCGCAAACAAATTGAGAATGTGATACTATTATTACTATTTCCCTTACATTGGATAGTAGGACGAATAATTAGATTATTTTCAAAACGTCCCGGGAATAACACAGTCCCAACTGAAAGGAATACAACCTTATCCGAACAAATGCCAATTATAGGGAAGATCGCTCAGTCGAGTTATCGTCATCCGTTTATCTTCCTCAGTATCACTATACTGGTGGTGATATTTTCGATATGGGCAAAACAAAATATCGGTTTCGAATATGATTTCCTCAATCTTGAACCGAAGGGTTTAGAATCTGTACAATTACAGCGTGAAATCCCTGAACGTTTCGGTATGTCGGATCACGCCGCCTGGGTGATTGCAAATTCCATCGAGGAGAGCCGAGAGCTTAAGGAGAAGTTCAAGAAGAAATCGCTGGTCGGGGATGTGGTTGCTATCAGCGATTATATTCCTCCTGCTGAACGAGTGGAGCAATACAAGCCAAGATTGTTGGAATTCCGTAAAACTATAACGCCGCAATCACCTAATCAATCTATAAACATCGCCGATCTCCTCATCGAAATCAATCGTCTATGGGACAATCTCGACCTGATGAGCAATCTCGCTTACACAGCCGGTCTGGACAGAATCGTCAAAGTTATTGACGGCATCACCGGCACCGAGTCTGAGACCGGTAAAGTTGATAAGAGCGCAGTTCTACCAACTCTGACGATGCTACTCGAAGAAGGCATTGACCATGAGAATGCTTTCCAAGTGGCAGTTGAATGGGAAACCCGGATGCGAGCCAATCTATACGCAATGTCAAATCCCGAACCTGTCGGACTCGGTGACCTGCCCGAAGTTATAAAACGTTCTCATCTGCCCAGGGAGGGCGATGGTTTCCTCGTTCACGTCGTTCCTCGCAAGTATCTGTTTTCAAAGGAAGAACTTGATAGATTTGCGGAGCAGACAAGCTCGGTATCACAGGATGTCGCCGGTACAGAACAATTAATCGTTGTGATGTTTGATTCTATACTGTCCGATGGTAAGAAAGCGGCGCTGCTTGCCCTGCTCGTGATTATAGTGTTGGTATTGGTTCATTTTCACGGACCGATTGGATTGCTTTCACTCGTTCCTCTGGCGGCGGGTGCATTGTCAATGATAGGATTGATGTTCATTATTGGCGAGAAGTATAATTATATGAACCTGATGGCAGTGCCTGTAATACTTGGTATCGGTATTGATGACGGGATACATGCCCTGCATCGATTCAGGAATGAAAAGGGCAGTGGAATTGACCGGGTTTACAACAGCTTCAGTTTCGTCGGACGGACTATACTCCTGACGTCACTGACCACAATGATCGGTTTCGGCAGCATCGCTTTCTATACGATGGAGGGAATGGCGAGCTTCGGCAGGGCGCTGTTTATGGGGGTTGGAGCGTGTTTCCTGGCCACTGTGTTGGTGCTGCCGGCGGTTTTACGGTTGTTTACGAAGTCTAATTCTTAAGATTTGTTTCATCACCTCGAAGGGCACGAAGATGTTTTCTGGCTTTGGGCTTTTACACTGTAGGAATACATCCCAAAGCCCAAAGCCGTTTTTCTTCACAATTACTTCGTTCCCTCAGTCATAGTAGCCGTTATTGGAATCTCAAGCCCCTTGTATTGGAAATAGAAAGTCCCGTCAACACGGTAGTAAGTTTCATCGCCCTTCAATTTGGTCGCAAGTTCTTTGGTTGCTTTGTCGGGGGGAACTTTCATTTTCGCAGGCAAGGTTGTTGTCTTACCGATTGGAATCGAGATGGTCTCAGTGATTGTGCCTGTTGCTGTGGGCTCTTTCACGTCAACTGGTATTGGTTTGTCATCGGCATAGAGGATCAGATCGAGTTTGTTGGCAATTAGATTCACGTCTGAGTTATTCAGTACGTCTATCTTGAGATGAAAGAGGATGTTTACAGTTGGTTTTCCAACACCCTTTAACGATACCTTTGGTGCGTCAATTTTAATCTCAGGCTTTATTTCCTGAAGAGTAAACTCGCATTTATCCAGAACCATTTTTCGGAAGACTTCCTCCGGAGATGCTTGCTTCAGTTGGGTGATCTTTGGTTTCTTAATCTTGAAAGCGAAATCACCTGAAGCATTTGATTGTGCGATAGCAATGCTGCTATTTATTGCTATCAAGCTGAATAATAAAACCATTAACATTGTAAATTGTCTGAACAAGATGTACTCCTTTTTTAATTTTCAGTCATCTTGATTGTAACAGGGATTTCATACCCTATACATTGGAAATAGAAAGTGCCGTCAACACGATAGTGGACTTTCTTTTCCTTTATGATTTTAACGAACTCTTTAGTACCTTTAAGCGCAGGAACCCTGACGTCCATTGGAATAGTGACTGTCCTTCCGATAGGCAGCCGGATTCTTCTGGAAACGGAACCGGTTGCGGTAGGATCGCTGGCGTCATCCGGGATAGGTTCACTATCAGCAAATACCATTAGATCAAGCTTGGAAACTGCTATGGGTATTAGCGAGTTGTTCTTCGCACTAATTTTGACGTGAAAAAGGACATTTAACTCGGGTTTCTGAATACCTTTAAAGGTGACCTTTGGTTCCTTGAATTCAATCTCAGCATCAATTGATTTGAGCTCGAACTCGCATTTTTCCAGAACTTTTCTTAAATCCTGTTCCGATAGGAGAGTTAATTTACCAGCACAGCCACTCAATATTACTATAATGGATAATAGAATGGCTATCAGAGTAATCTGTCTGAACATTATTTCCTCCGATAATAAGAAATTGTTTTATACATCAATAATAGTGCAATATATTTAACAAAACAGAATTTGTCAATAGAGAAATAACGGTTTTTACATAATTCAGGAGCATATTTGAAAAACTTAAAAGAACATAATCATATCAATCGGATTGGAATACTTTTGCTGTTAATATGTTTCATTTTGGCAGCCTTTACAAATCCGTCTTTAGCCCAAGACGATGGCGCTGCCTGGCTGAAAAAGATTGACGATGCCGAGCGTATTACCCATTCTTACGCCGTTGTCAAACAGACCATCACCACCTCAGGCGGCAGCGAACGCACATTGACGATGAAGAGTTGGTCTGATGAAAACGGTGACGTCAGCTTGATGGTCTATACCGCGCCACCACGCGTCAAAGGTGATAAAATCCTGCAACGCGATGGTGGTGACAACATCTGGTACTATATGAAACGCCGCGACGTAACCCGCCACTTCGCCGGTCATACACGAAGACAGAGCGCAATGGGTTCAGACTTCTCTTACGAAGACATGGCAACAGGATCGATGACTGAGGATTACACAGCAGAATTAGTAGGTCTTGAAGAAGTGGATAAGATTGACTGCGTTAAGCTGAAGTTGATCCCGACTGAAACCGGACCATCTTACAATCATCTCATCATTTGGGCAGGCAAGGACGATGCTCTCTCGCGAAAGATCGAGTATTATGACGATGAAGGATTGCTGAAGACGTTATACCTTATCGATTTCAGAGAGATCGAAGATCGAAAGGTCTCTTTCAGAATGGAGATGAAGAACCACCGTGAAAGTTCTCGAACGGTTATGGAATATGAATCTGTTACTTTTGCTAAGAAACCGGAAAAGTGGATGTTTACTAAGGATGGGTTGACTCGAGAAATAAAATGAGAGAGTTAGCAAGTTAACAAGTTTGAAAAACTAACATCACAATGCGTTTACTCCGGAGTGCTCAAGCTTGCTTGAGCGCGATCAGGGGTTAATATATATTATAACCTGCTCAAGCAAGCTTGAGCACTCCGGTGTAGGATGGCGCTATTTTCAAGGAATTAAATAATGAAACCACTTTCACACTTTCACACTTTCGCACTTTCGTACATAATTCTATCTATCTTAATAGTTCCTCTATCTGTTAGAGCATTAGACATATCCGGCTACTACGAAAACACGTTTATGCCGGGATATTCTGATAAATCTGATGATCATTTGTTAGATGCGTCCAAACTCAGGCTCGATTTTGATGCGGGTGGAAGCGAAGATGAGTTGGAATTCAAGGGGAATGTGAATTTTGTTGCATATCATAGCGGCGCGTCCTTTGACGTTACGCCCTATTTGCCGGAATATGTTGCCGACACTCTGCAATCACGAGATATTCCGGTTGTTATGACATTTGAGAAGTGCAGAGTGTTCCTCGATAATGCTTATCTGACCTGGCGCAAGAGTGGTTTTCGCTTGCGAGCCGGCAGACAGCAACTTAGCTGGGGTCCGGCATACAGCTCCAACCCGACCGACCTGTTTCATCGTAAAGATATGCTCGATCCGACCTACGAAAAGGAGGGTGTAACCGCACTGCGCCTCGATTATCATTGGGGCATCGGTGGGCAGGTCGCATTTGTAATCGTTCCCGCTCAGAACATCAACAGGGCAGGCAAGGCGTTAAGGTTGGCGACTCATATCAGCAAGATTGGTTATGATGTCGCACTGACTATCCATCATGTAACCGATTCAACCTCACTCGATCCTGAGACATATAATACACGCTACCAGGATAGGCAAGCAGTAGGTCTTGATTTCAGCGGTGGATTGTTGGGACTTGGCGTCTGGTTTGAAGGCAATTACAACCAAATGGAAATCGAGAACGATTTTACCCGAGCAGTTGCGGGAATAGACTATACTTTAGAGAACGGTTTATATATGATGTTTGAGGGATTGTACGATGGACGAGCTGATAGTGATAAAACACCCTATCCGGTTGTAGATTGGCTTGAGAATATCTATTTTGGTGAACCTGTGACAAGGTATCGGTTCCTATCCGGAGTAAGGAAAGATTTAACCGATCTGGTAAACGGCAGCTTATATTTATTCGGCGGAATGGACGGTTCAATGGTCTTGAATCCTCGCATTGACGCATCCATCGCTCAGAACGCTGACCTGACGCTGTTTGGAGCAGCGACATTCGGGAAGAAGGAAGGGCAGTTTTCACCGGGGAATTTCGCGGTTACGGGGAGGATTCGGGTTTATTTTTGATATTGTAATTTTATATACGTACTTCGCAAATTTACCCAGAACTAATCATAAGGAGATGAAGTGAAAATAAAATGGGAAACACCAAAAGAACGGCTACCGGAAACCGAGCCGATAAATAAACCAGAAAAAAAGGCGAGTATGCACGGGGTAACAGTCGGTCATAATCAAGCTGAAATGTTCATTCGGTTTGGTGATGCAACTATCATACTACCTCCAGAGGCAGCGAAAGAATTCTATAACGACCTGCAGACTGTAATATTGGATTGGGAAGAAGAATATGGTAAAATTCCAAAATTAAAGGAAAAAAAGAAACGAAAACGAGAATCTGTACCGAAACGCGTTTTGAAGGAATTGTATAGAAGTAAAAAGATCGGTTCTAAACTAATTTCGATTAATACCAGTAAGAGGAAGCATTTGCGGTTTAAAGGGGATTGAGTTAAGTAATCGGATTTTAATGTTATTTTCCATCCACTAATTATTCCGTAATTAAGTACGTAGATATGCTTTATTACAAGCTGCATTTTCGATAAGGTTTCTATATAATTCCAATAAATCGCGAGTCATTTCTAGATCATCAAGGAAATATTCATATTTGATTTCATAATCCTCGCCATGTGCAATTTTATTTCTGTTTTTCAATAATGATAAATCTATCCAATTTGCTCTTGTTTCGAAATCAGAAAAAACAATACCTACATTCATAGTAATATTCTTAAGAACTGATGAATTAAGATTTGATTCTGTGTCAATGAATATATCAAACGGGATTTTACATCTGTAATCCAACTTGTTCAAAATAAAATCGGTCGTTTTTAGGAATACTTGCGTCCTATTTGAATCAACAACCTCATTTAACTTTGATTTTAAAGCTAAAGATAACAACTCGATTGAGATGTCGGAGTATTTAAGATTTTGGCTTGCAACGTACTTTAGATAATAGATAGAAGCATTCTTAATAAATCCTTCCCAATGTGCATATATAATTGGGTAAGAACTCCTAATAAATGTTTTTTCTTTAAATTGATTATCTTTATATTTCTCTACTGTAGTTTTTAGAAACGATAGTTCTTTCTTTCGCCAGGAAATATCATTATCAATCAATTCACTGAATTTGTTTATAGAAATACGTTTCATGGTTGAAATATTTCGCGCCCAAGTTTCACTAATCTTGGTATACGCTGGGATGTGCTTCTTCCTGCTCCAGAATACTGATTGTAAGTAGAGTTGCTATAGATACCTCGTATTTTACCTTTAAAATCATCATGCGAACCTGTAAATTCACCTCCATAGAACCCAAGTCCTAAAGCAATAACTTCAAATGCGGAAACGATAAAACCTGCTTTATGCTTTTGTACCGTATGATCATATCTTCTGAAAGCATTATCACCGTATAAGTTGTTAATGTTTTCAAATGTTCTTTTGAAAGCTGATTTTTCCTCCTCTCTATTATAATTACTGTCATTGATAATTTTTAGTATTTCATCTGATAGAAATTTGCTAATATCACTTATTTTTATCAGATTATCATTTCCCATTTTCCGAAATACTAAGTACCGAATAACTAATTCCATATCATACTGCTCAATAGAAGCTTTGTCCGTTAGAGAAATTACAGAATTGAAGTGTTCATCATTTCGCAGCGAGTCTAACCAATCAAAAAAACCACTATCATTCATAATTATTAAGCAGTTTCTTGCTTCTTGAGGAGTAAGGGGAGTTCCGCCAATATTTAATCTTTGAAAAAGTTCATATTTAGCGATCTCACCGCTTTCAGGGAGAACAATACTAACCGTTAGTTTGGCTCTTTTAAAACTCACTTTCATTTCTGGTGTAAATACATTTCCATTATCGGATTCGCCCGCCCATTTTTTATCTTTAAGTGAAGGTAAATACTTTGTATCACTCAAAGTTAATGGTTGCAGTTGTTTATCGTCCTTATCTTTTAGTTCGCCGATAAATTCCATAATTGTAGATAATCTTTGAAGACCATCTATTACATCCCATAAACCATTATCGTTTTGAACTACAAAGATGGGAGGGATTGGTATGCCAATTAGAATAGACTCTATAAAATTGCTTTTTTGCTCATTTGTCCACCTGAAATAACGTTGAAATTCCGGATGAATATTCAGCTCGTCATCACGATATAGACTTATCCACTCGCCAATTGACATAGAATACTGATCTGTCCGAATGTCAGCTCGTGCATCTATTATTTCTTTTTGTATAGACATGATTCTCCTGTATTTACTGATTATTGGAAGATAACTTGTATTTTCTTATTCACATTTGATTGTGAATATTTGTAATATAGTGAAATATAATATAGAATCCAAGTAATAATACTGAAAGACTTACTGCTTTCTCTGTCTATTTACTCCTCCTAAGGTTCCCAATAGGAATAAGGAATTTCAAATACTTATTCCCTTTTTTATCAATATATTGCCCTTTCGGATCCGGAACCATTACGGTGGCTCGTTTGGTGATGCGGTTGACGAATCCTCTATGAGTTTTTCCTGTAAAGTCAAAGGTAACGTTATCACCCACGCGGATGTTGTATTTCGTGTATGCTCGTTCGTCTTGAGTTACTAACTGATGCGTAACTCCAGTGTGACCGAAGATGTCATTCGCCATTGCTCCGAAACGCAGCCTGGAACAATTTGAATCTCCATACAACACTCGTTCCAAAAGGTGTATGATCTCGTGCTCAATAATACGCATCGTTGCTTCCAGCCTGTTCCGGCAGACGAGACCGTTCACAACTACCTCCCGTTTTATGTCGCGAAACGTCTGAAATATCAATGTTGTCGATAGAACAATCGAGTAGTCCCCAGTTGTTTTATGAAATGAGGTCATACCTCCAGATCTTGTCATTCTTTGTGATAGACGGAAGGATATCCTATTTTTTAAATGATTGCAGAAATAACGATTGAAGAAATGGTAGTCGTACATTTCAAACAATCGTCTCAGATCGCTGGCGCTGATTGCTTGAAAGTTTGCTCCGTTGAAGTGTTTAGCTTCGGCAAGGATTTGTTTGTAGATGGTTTTAGTCTTTTTCGATATTTCACTATGTGAGTATCTTAAATTAGTTAGGTTGTTTTGATCATTTCTGTTATTTAAAATAGGCATACTGTCTCCAGATTTGTCACTTAAGCTGATCTGCCACTACAACCGTACACTTTGCCGTAGGAACCTTCCCGCCGCGGTTATCCACCGCCTGGATAAAGATGATGTATCGCCCAATTGGCATAAGGCTGCCACTATCATTTCGACCATTCCAATAAAGATCAGGACTGCGTGGTCCTGCCGGTATATTTCCTGCAATTCGCCGGACTTTGCGTCCTAATACGTCATAAACTTCAACGGTTATCCTTGCTGTTGGAACCGGCAGGTTGAAAATGATCTGGGCTGATTCACCTTGATAAGGGTTGAAAGGATTGGGGTCAACCTTTACAGAGGCTCCTGCAATTGGAGTTGTTGAAATACTATTTTGTTTCCCGGCTGTATGACCGGCTATTTCCGCACACGGTCCCCAGTTATTCTCATCTGTTCCAGGAGCAGACGGATTAATCCTTTCCCATGATCGCCCGGCTACTCGACCGGCAATGGATGAATACACGATCTCGTCTACGCTGATTCTATCTTCATTCCTAAGTGTTAAACGGTCACCATCATTATTCATTGGAAACCAACCTTGTGGAATCAATATCTGTATGGATGGTTCAAGGTTGAGGTTGACAACGGTTTCACTATCCTTAGCCGCGATAAGGAATTCACCGGAAGACAGGAAGATGTCAACCGTATCCAGTAATCCTTCATTACCGGCAGCATCAATAATACTCCAGCCCTTCAGATTCACTCGATCAGCGCTTTCGTTATAAAGCTCAACCCATTCACCAGCGACGAAAGGTTTAGGCATGATTTCGTTGATGACTACACCTTGCAGATCACTATAGGAGGCGATTATGAATATGATAAGCAGAATAAACCGTTTCAAAATCTTCCATCCAGCAATAGGTGAGAGAAATATCCAATCACAGCAACGGTATAAAACGGCAGATTCGAGAAGTCAAGCAACCCTCCTGTGATCATCGGATAGAGCAGTATCGGCAGTGGAACCAGTACCATCGCAATCTTGCTGTGCGTCCAACCTCGGTGTTTTGCCAGAACCGGCAGGATGATAATCAGCCCGAAAAAGGCGGCGATCTTATACTGATGCTTCCAGATCAAGTAGACGTCCATCAGGAGAAAGATGGTATAAAAAACCTTCTGTCCGAGCGATTTAGTATCAACGTCGGGCCAAATTGCAAACAGCAGACCGATTACTATGTAAAGGAAAATGTCCTGTATTGAAGGTTTGAAGATATAATTGGAAATGAAGAAGATAAAGATGTATACAAAGACGAGTCCAACGAAAAGATGTCTTTTACCGGTTGCCATAGTGTTCCTTATAATTTCTTTACCGCAGAGAGCGCAGAGGACACAGAGTCTATTCCACCCTAAAAGCGTCAACTATATGTTCTATCTTCCATTCCTTATAAACCGTAGTGGTCATCAGGATTGCGTCGAAACGGATGCCTCCTGCGGGGATTTCGTGCTCTGAGATGTACTGACTGGCAGTGATTTGGATGTGTTTTCGTTTTCGCGAATCTATCCGCTCACCTGGATACCAGCCGTTTGAGTTGCTTGAACTCTTGACCTCGACAAAGACCAGTTGATCCTTATCTTGCGCAATAATATCAATCTCACCTTGTCTGATGCGGTAGTTTTTCTCTAAGATGCGCAGTCCTTTTTGCTTTAGATATGCTGCTGCTGCCAGTTCAGCGTCGCTGCCTAATTTGTGAGGAGTAGATTTGTTCATAAGAAGTCTTTGGGCTTTAGTCTTTAGTCTTTTGGCTTTGGGGGATTGCCACAGGCAGGGACGCCTGTGCTACCCATTGAAATATATATGAAAACAATGCCGATTTCAAATACAAATGAAGACCAAAATAAGCAATCGACAATCAATAATCACAACATTACAACATTACAATATCATTTTATAGCACAATCCTTCCCCACTATTCTTCTAAGCAATCCAGTCTGACCTACATGATAAGTTTCGTGGAAATGCAGGAATAATAGCTGATCAAGAAGATGAATCTTCTCTTCGCCTTTATTGCCGGTTTCTAACTGAAGTTTCGCACCATAGAAATTGGGCGTTTTTAAGGGGTTTTTAGTATAGAAACCGACCCATAATTTGTTATATTGTAGTTAGTTACAACAACATTCCAAAAAGGAGCAGGAATCGTGGTT
>JAVCDD010000152.1 GCA_030765125.1 Candidatus Hatepunaea meridiana | reverse complement strand
TGGTTTTTATAATTGCTTGAAACATTAAAAGTTCCGCGTAGGGGCCGATTTATCGAGCCCTTTTGCATAAGTAGAAGGGGCTCAATAAATTGGCCCCTACGCGAAATTCGCACTTAACAAAGTAATGCTAAAGTCTAAAGCCCAAAGACTAAAGACCCTTTAGCCATAGAGACAAATATGACACATAAATTTTCATTTCGAGTACAACAGATAATCCGTTATTCGCGCGAAGAGGCATTGCGTCTGGGACATGACGCTATCGGAACTGAACATCTACTTTTGGGATTACTGCGTCTCAGCGAAGGAACGGCAATTCGCATAATCACCAACTTGGGCACTGATATCAAAGATATGCGCGAAGTAATAAATGAAACAATAGGTGCTGGTTCCCCAACTATCACGATTGGTGAGATTCCCTTCACAAGAAGAGTTGAACGAATACTAAGATCTTCCTACTTTGAGAGCCGTCAATATAAAAGCGAAGTCATCGGCACCGAGCATCTGTTGCTGGCGCTTGCCAAAGATGATGACGGACTCGCCAGCCAGGTATTAACCGGTTTCAACATTCATTACGAAAGCATCAAGCTTGAATTAGAAACAATGATTCGAGATGGTACGGGTGTTGGAGAAAAGGGTGGAGCTACTTCCAAGAAAAAGAGCAAAACACCGGCGCTCGATCATTTCAGTCGTGATCTGACTGCACTGGCTAAGAAAGACGAGTTAGATCCGATTATCGGTCGCGAAAAAGAGATTGAGAGGGTGGCTCAGATCCTGTCCCGGCGCAAGAAGAACAATCCGGTGCTGATTGGTGATCCTGGTGTTGGTAAAACAGCAATCGTAGAAGGACTTGCCCTGCGCATAATTCAGAAGCGTGTTTCACCGATACTGTTTAATAAGCGCGTAGTTGTATTGGATATCGGTTCTCTGGTAGCAGGTACGAAATATCGGGGTCAGTTTGAAGAAAGAATGAAATCCATCATCAATGAATTGAATAAAAACCGCGAAACTATTATATTTCTCGATGAATTGCACACCATTGTCGGCGCTGGTTCAGCATCAGGATCACTTGATGCATCAAATATGTTCAAACCGGCATTGGCAAGGGGAGAACTACAGTGTATCGGCGCTACGACTCTGGACGAATACCGACAGCATATTGAAAAAGATGGCGCTCTCGAAAGGCGTTTCCAGAAGATTATGGTTGATCCGCCCAGCGTTGAAGAGAGTATCGACATCTTGAACGGCTTAAAGGAACGATATGAGAAACACCACAGCGTTGTCTATACACCTGAAGCGATAGTATCAGCGGTTCATCTTTCTGACCGCTATATATCCGACAGGTTCTTGCCTGACAAAGCGCTGGACGTAATGGACGAAACCGGATCGCGCGCTCGTTTGAAGCACGTCAAGATTCCTGAACAAATCGTCAAGTTTGAAAAGAGAGCGGGACAGCTAAATGAGGTAAAGGAAGAATTGGTGAAGCAGCAGGAGTATGAAAAGGCTGCGTTGGTTCGAGATGAGATAAAACGACTGGATGCCCTACTTGAGGTTGAACGCAAGGATTGGGAAGCTTCAACGCGGGAGAAACCGATTATGCTGGATTCCGATCACGTCAGTGAGGTTGTGGCGATGATGACCGGCATTCCGGTTACACGGGTATTGGTGTCGGAATCTGAAAGGCTCTTGAACATTGAAAAGGAACTATCCAAAAAGATAATCGGTCAGGATGCTGCAATCACCGCTATTGCGAAATCGATCCGCCGCAATAGATCCGGGCTCTACAAGCGCAACCGTCCTATCGGATCGTTCATATTTCTGGGTCCGTCGGGAATTGGCAAGACTGAGACCGCCAAGGTGTTATCGGAGTTCCTGTTTGAGGATCCGAAGGCTCTAATTCGGGTTGATATGTCTGAGTATATGGAGAAGTTCAACGTATCCCGTCTAATCGGCGCGCCACCAGGTTACGTCGGATATGATGATGGAGGTCAGCTTTCCGAACGTGTGCGTCGCAAGCCTTATTCAATTGTATTACTTGATGAAATTGAGAAAGCTCACCCTGATATTTTCAACGTTCTTTTACAGGTATTGGATGCTGGAACATTGACAGATGGAACCGGAAGAATGGTTGACTTCAGAAACACCATCCTGATTATGACGTCTAACCTGGGAACACGTGAGGTCGGAGAGAAACATGATTTCGGCTTTGGTGATATCGACGTAAAGGATGATGTGGATTACAAGCAGATGTCAAAGAAGATCAAAGGAATAATGAAGGACAACTTTCCCCCGGAGTTCGTCAACCGTACCGATGACATAATTGTGTTTAACCGTCTAACACGTGAGAATGCTTACGAAATCCTTGAACTATACTTAAAAGACGTCCAGCAGCGGTTAAGCGAGCAGGACGTAAAGATTAGCATCTCAGAGGCAGTCAAAGATGAGATTATTGATCAGGGCTTCAGCCGCGAAACCGGTGCCCGGTCGCTTAGAAGGAATGTCGAAAAGATGATTGAAGATAAGCTTGCTGAAGAGATGCTGAAGGGGGAGTATGGGGCTGGGGCAGAGATAAATGCGGAATTAAACGAAGGTAAGATTGTTTTTGAGGATGTTAAAGCGATTGTGGTGGAGGAGAATGTTTAATAGCATTACTAATAGCGCTTATTAACCGAATACGTTATTGAATACAAAATTATTTTCAAGCATCAGTATTGGATTCAATGAAATTTCCCTTGGTCTCAGGGGAAAATTGACCGGGATGTTGGAAAACCAAACTGTCCGAAACCTTCTCACTTAATTCTCGGTTCACTCTCATCGTGGACAGTATTCCCTCGTAATAATCCTATTGCATGAGGAATGGCTGGTAGAATAACCTGTAGATTCTCCGTTGCTGCTTTCTTGCTTCCGGGAAGGTTTATTATGAGGGTAGATCTTAAGATGCCGCAAATACCCCTCTGAAGCATAGCATGCGGAGTAATCTGCATGGAAGATAACCGCATCGCTTCTGCCAGACCGGGAACTTGCCTTTCAATAACCGCCCTTGTAGCTTCGGGAGTTATATCTCGCTCAGCGCAACCGGTACCGCCAACTGTCAGTATCAGATCGAAACGGCGTTCCGTAAAGTCTTTTAATATATCTATTATCTCTTGTTTGTTATCTGCTACTACACCATACCAACCAGTTCGCGCCTCAAGAGTGGTTTCAATCATATCTGAAACAACAGGTCCGGCAGTATCAATTGCATCACCTGACGAACAAGTGTCGGATACGGTGAGAACTGCTGTTTGAATCATCCGGCGGGGTACGTCCTTCAGCACTTCAACTCTCAAGCCTTGATTTATGACACCTCCCTTTTTCACCTGCGCAAACAGACCTGCTCTTGGCATTACACAGTCGCCTGTCTCAATATAAATAGCACAGTGAGTGTGGCAGACTTTACCTATTTGAGTTATCTCTAATTCGGCTTCACCTATTCCAAGTTTTGTGCCAATACCATATTTACTTAAATCCAGATCTTTTATAATAAGGTTTTCACCAAAAGCTCCAGGTTCCAATTGAAAGCCTTTATTCCGCATGGTATCAATCTCAGCATCGTCCAGAAGGCTTACCTGTCGATGCCAATCACCTGCGTGAGCGTCATTCTCTATACCGTAGTTTTCGATTAAAACCGCGCTGGCAACGGATTGCTTGACGGTTCCTTTTGTCTCCGAAATGCATATTTGCTGTAGTGTTCCATTCATGCGCGCGTTCCTTCATCCTTCTCAATGATGTTGGCAGCGTGGTAATCTCCCGATTTTCCACCCGATTTGGATAACAAGCGTATTGATTCGATGGTTATTGAGTGTGAGACCGCTTTCAGCATATCGTAAATTGTAAGAGCCGCTATTGTTGTCCCTGTCAATGCCTCCATCTCAACTCCGGTTGAAGCGCGAGTTGATGCAGAGGTTATTATTCTGATTCTATCCTCTTCCAATTCGAAATCAATCTGAACATGATCAAGCGGCAGTTGGTGGCAGAGTGGGATCAACTCCCAGGTATGCTTGGCGCCATTAATACCAGCCAGTCTGGCAGCTTCGAGGACATTTCCTTTCGGCGTTTGATCCGACCTGATCGTCTCAATGATGTCAGAACCTGTGATGACGATTCCCTCTGCTACAGCTCGTCGTGCAGTAATCGGTTTATCACCGACGTCGACCATTCTTAATTGACCTTTGCGGTCTATATGTGATAATTCATTCATAAAAACCAGATTGTCCGTTTGATTAACCTTTATGTTTATTAAGTCCATATTTATCAATAAGCCACCGAGCGAGAGTTTTATTCTCATCGAAACTAAACAGATTTGAGTACTCAATATCTTTATTTTCAGATACCACAGCTATCACCCGATCATCATTGACAAACAGGGCTTCACTTAGATTTTTGACACACTCAATAATATCATTCTCAGTATTTCTATTCCCTTCCCAAAGAATTAAATCATAGTCTTGAAACACAGTCTCAATCATATTATTGATCCCTTCCTTTGAAGGTTCATTTATATGACATACCATTTTTGACGGCGACACAATAACAGTTGTTTGACTACCAGCCTGCCGGTGTTTCCAGGAATCAGTTCCCTTAATGTCAAATTCGTGATCATGAGATGTATGCTTTACCGTACCAACACTAACTCCAAATGTTTTCAATTCACGAATCAGAGATTGGATCAGAGTAGTCTTGCCGCTGTTTTTTTCACCAACAATATTAATATGAACAGGCTTCTTCATATCAGTTTAGCGAGATCCTCTTGTGTATTTAAGTTAGTTAACGCTTGACATCCAACCGGGATTTGAGCAGGTTTCCATTTCAATTTCTTGATACCCCTGTGCAAACTGAGGTAACCATCGTTCAGTCTCTGAGTCCAAAACTGAAGTGTCGATTTATTATATAGTGCTACCAACGGTTCAGGATCACCGGAATCAGACAGAGTAATAACCTCATAATCGTTTTGAGGAGAGGTGAGCAAGAGGTTAATTTCCTGTGAGGTCAAATAGGGCAGATCGACAGCGAGGACTAACGCCCATTCGGATCTGCAATTCTCAAGAACCGCTACGAGCCCTCCAAGAGGCCCCTTGCCTGCAACTTTGTCGGGGATGACTTCCCATGTTGATGGAAACCCCTTTTCTGTGTCATTGCATACAACAAAAGGCGGTTGACCGAGTGTACTACTGAGTAAATTGAATGCACGTTCTATTAATGAATGGTGACCTATCCTGATCCATCTCTTATCGATCCCCATTCTTTTACTCTCTCCACCAGCCAGAATATATCCGGTCACATCATTATGGTCTACATTATTCACAACAACTCAACTTCCACTTCCAGCCCAGCAGGCAATACTTGATTTCCACCATCGATGTAGATAAATCCGTCTATATTCCCGATCGACGCTAGTCTGCCCGATTGTTGTCTCAAGGCTGGTATGGCACTCATCCCGTTGTTGCCTTTTGCCAAGGTAACTCCGTTCACTTTCTGCCTGAATCCACTAAACCGTAACTCATCAGTCAACGTTGCTTTAACCTTTTCCCTTTTGAATGGAATACCCATGAGTAAGCTGACAAGCTGCTTGACATATAAATGATAGCCTACAACTGTGCTGACAGGATTACCGGGCAAACCGAGCAGAAGATGCTCACCGTTTCGATTAAATTTCGCAAAAAGTGCTGGTTTTCCAGGTTTAATTATAACCTTATGAAAGATTATTTCCCCACCCAATTCCTTAACAACATGTGGTATATAATCAAAATCTCCCATTGAAACACCACCAGTCGTAATTACCAGATGATTTGATAACAAACTTTTATCAATGCAACTGTATAGTGTTTCTAAATCATCAATTGCAGGTGGAAGAACAGAAATTGAATTAAATCCGATATTATTTAACAAAGCGGTTAAAGCAGTATCATTGGAATTATAAATCTGCCCAGGCAGGAGAGGGCTTCCGGGAGCGACAATCTCTGAACCGGTTGAAATAATGGCTATTTCGGGTTTTGGAATGACTCGAACCTGTTCAAGACCGATAGATGCGAGTATTCCAACATCAACCGGTTTTAGTATATGTCCTTTTCTAAAGACTAAATCGCCTCTCTTTAAGGAATCACCCATTGGGCGAACGTTTTTACCCGGTTTTGGTCGTTCAGTTATTTCAACCATATCATCATGAAATATCAGATCTTCAACAATAATTACTGTATCGGCATCTTCAGGCAATGGAGCGCCTGTCATTATTTTAACAGCGCATCCTTTTTGCAGAGAATCGGAGGGAGAATCTCCCGCAGCAATAGTCTTCTGAATCTTTATTTTCCAAGGACCTGTTTCTTGTAAATCACTATAGCGAATAGCAATACCATCCATAGCCGAATTATCAAAACCCGGTACATTTATTGGCGAATGCAAATCACCGGCAAGTTTACAATTTAAACTATTCGCAATTGGAATCGTTTTGACATTTATTGGGGTAACTGAATTGCTAATCAATTCAGTGGCTTCTTTTAGTGATATCAATTAACCACCTATAGATTTCATTGAATGTTGATAAATGGCGCCTTTTTCTAATGGTATTTGCCGGAAGCCTTCTATGGCAATGGTTTTTTGGACATAGTCGACAATTTCATCAATGGGCAGGTTTTCAGTTAAGAGTGGTTTAAGATCGATATCTTTGCTTCCAAACAGGCATCCAATCAGTCTGCCATCAGAAGTTAATCGTAAACGATTGCACAATTTACAGAAACTTCTGCTCATTGCAGAAATAAAACTAATTCTACACGGGTATCCCTCAACCCGGTAGCTGCGAGCCGGGCTGTGGACGTCTTCATTTTCATAATCCGGCACCAGGTCAAGATTTAACATTTCTCTCAGGTCCGATTCAGGAATCATCTTCCTCTCCTCCCAATTTCCGCATCCCGTAGGCATGAATTCAATAAATCTTAAATCAATTTTTCGTTTAAGCGCCCAATTTGCAAAATCATTTACCTCGGTTTCGTTAAATCCCTTTATTAATAATGTATTAACTTTAACAAAAGGAAAAGCCCCAGACTTTTCAGCGATACCTATTGCTTCAAGAACCCTGTCCAAGCCATCTTGTCCCGTAAGGGTCTTAAAAACATCTCTTTTAAGTGTGTCTAAACTGATATTCAACCTGTTTAATCCGGCATCGATCAGAGGTTGGATTTTATCTTTCAGCAGGTATCCATTGGTAGTCAGGCCAATTAAATGTATTGAGTCAATACTTGATATTCTTTGTACCAATTTAACAAGATTTTTTCTTAAAAGAGGCTCACCGCCTGTCAGACGAATTTTGTTGATACCCAGTTTTTCAAAGACATTAATAAGTTTGATTAAATCATCATCATTAAGCAGGTTTTTATCGCCTAAAACAGGTTCTTCGTTGGTATAACAGTAAAAGCAGCGAAAATTGCAGCGGTCTGTTACAGAAACTCTTAAATAAGAGATTTGACGTCCCTGAGGATCTATTAACTGATGGTTCACTATGTTACTAAATTTCTTTATTCGTGTTTTTCCAAAGTATTAATGATTCTGTTGAAAAGGTCAATAATTTCAGAATTACCTTCCCATTTTGTCATTCCCGCGAAGGCTGGAATGACAAAATGGGAAGATTTTCAGCAGAATCATTAATAGATTTTCACTTCATTACGGAGACAGGATTTCATGAAAATTCAAATACCCCCTATAAAGAATAGTCTAAGATTAGACGGATTTCAACCCTTTCCGTCACTATTATTGCATCGTTGAAATTTAAGTAAGGTTATTACTCCGGAGTGCTCAAGCTTGCTTGAGCCCGATCTGGAACTAATATTGGTGTAACACGCTCAAGCAAGCTTGAGCACTCCGGAGTAGAATGAACCTATATGATTATTCAGGTCAGGATTTTTTTATAATATTTTGGTTTACTTTCCAACAGGATTTTTATATATTAAGGACATGGCAATCCCGCCTCATTATATATATCGGAATTGCCAGCCGGGCTCGAAAGCCCTAATCTTTGATAAAACGTTCATATTCATTTTTACTTTGACGGACGTTTTATTTCTACATATCCCGAAATGGATTTAAGGAATCACCTTACATTCATCAGACGGTAACATCAGGTGAGCAGTTGAACTTCATGGTTCAACTTTAATTGGTGATCTACATCGTCAACCTTCTGCGTTCCAAGGTACTGTTGTTCACCCGCCTCGCTAATGATTATTGCACCGCTGATTTATATTTCTGTGGAATATTGGAGTCAATCTATGATCGATAATACGAAAGTAAAAGAAGATGTTTGGATCCCCACCTGTTGCGGACAGTGTTACTGCATGTGCGGTATAAAGGTTCGTCGACAGGACGGTGTGGTGACACAGATTGAGGGAAATCCTGATGCGCCTACAGGGCGCGGCTCAATCTGTGTAAAAGGTCTTGCCTCCCCACACTTGCTCTACGACCCATACCGAGTGAACTACCCGCTCAAGCGTACCAATCCTGAAAAAGGTCTCGGAGTCGATCCCAAGTGGGAGCGTATATCCTGGGAGGAAGCGCTTGATACTATTGTCAAGAAGCTGAAGGAGTGCCAGGAACGCGATCCTCGGGGTGTGTTCTTCCAAGCCACCACAACCCAGGCTTCGGAGATCCGTTTCGGGGTGATTGGGTTCATGAAAGCCTTCGGCACACCCAACTACTGGGTTTCGGGTGGCGGATTACATTGCGGCAACGGCGCCCACTTCATGAACGGCATCATGCACGTGTCTTGGTCCATCATCCCCGACTTCGCCCACTGCAACTACGCGCTGAATTTCGGGTGCTCAAAGGGTCACGGCGCTGGTCACGTTGCAGTGCAGAATGCGACACAGGTAGCTGATGCTCGTTTCCGGGGTTTCAAGAATGTAGTCTTCGATCCTTTCATGAGCGCTCAAGCTTCCAAGGGTCACGAGTGGGTTCCCATAAGGGTAGGCACCGATGGCGCCCTTGCCTTGGGTTTGGTCAACTCCCTGATTAACGAGCACGGTATTTACGATGCCGAGTACCTGATGTACAAAACTAACTCTCCTTACCTGATCCGTCCTTCCGACGGACGTTACATGCGGGATAAAGAGACGAACAACCCGCAGGTGTGGGACCTGGTTGATAACACACCCAAGGTGCATAACGATCCTTCCGTTACGCGCGTCGAGTACGAAGACGAAGCCCACGAGGTAGCGCTCACTGGCACATACAATGTAGATGGCGTTGACTGCCAGCCGGCTTTCGAGCTGCTCAAAGAGCATGTGAAGAAATACACTCCGGAGTATGTAGAGGAGATTACCTGGGTACCAGCTGCCACAGTGAGCAGGATTGCCAAAGAGTTCGGTGAAGCTGCCGAGATCGGATCCACTGTCACTATCGAGACAGAAAATGGTCCCAAGAAGATTCCCAGGCGACCCGTAGCCACTCATTTCTTCCGCGGCGCCCAGGGTCACACCAACTCAGGATGGACCTGTCTGTCCATCGACATGGTAAACCACATCGTGGGCGCAGCCGACACTTACGGCAGTGCTTTGGGTCTGGGGGGAACAGTGCAGGATGGCTACAAGAAGACCGGTAAGCCATACCAAATTCCTTACCCCTGTCCGGATGGTTTGCTTAAAGCGAAAGCTTGGGTTTACGACCACATACCCTATCCGTTGCGGGAACCCAAACAACCGACCAGGTTAGATCTGCACGACATGTTCCCGACTTCAATATACAATGCCTTCACTATTTGCAGCCCCAAGTGGTTCGATATACTTGAGCGGTTCAAGATACCCTACCGTCCTGACGTGATGATCAATTTCGGCTCCAATTCAGTGATGACGATGGGCAACGCCGAGGCTGTAACTGAGAATTTCCTTAAGAAATTCAAGTTCATCTTCTCTTTCCAGCTCTATATCACCGAGTTCGAGGAAGCAGTTGCGGACATCGTTCTCCCCGACGCCTGTTATCTCGAACGCTTCACTCCGGCGGTTAGCTTCCCCTCTACATTCTCTCATCCACAGGGTGAAGACGATTGGGGTTGGACTATACGCCAGCCAGTGATCGAGCCGCTATACGAACGGCGCGATTTCAACAAGGTGATGCTGGATATCAGCAAACGTTGCGGCATCCTTGGCAAGTACTATAAAGGTCTGAACGATGCCATACCTATGCGTTATGGCGGAGAGATGGAAGAGAAGAACAAACTTGTCGAGGACGGCAGCGTTGAACACACATGGGAGGATGTGTGTGACCGTCTGGTAAGGGACCGTTTCGGTGATGAACATGACCTTGAATACTTTAAAAAACGAGGACTTTTCACGTGGCCCAAAAGAAAGGAAGACGTTTACTGGAAATGGTTCAATCCCTCGCGAGTGCCTGTTTACTTCGAGTATTTCATCGATTCCGGTGAGAAAATTGCAAAATTGTGGGATGAGTACAAAGGCAATGACTTCTTCAAGTTTGACTGGTCACGGTTCAAGGCGTTGGCTGACTGGTACCCATGTCCCACCCACACAGAGAAAGATCCCGAATACGACATGCACACCTTCTATTGGCGTGCTGTGGCACACTGCAATTCACTGACACAGCAGAATCCCTACTTGGATGAATGCGCTCAGGAGGATCCGCATGTGTATGCCGTGCAGATGCACCAGGACACCGCTGCAGAGAAGGGTATAAAAGATGGTGATTTTGTCTGGCTGGAAAACCCTCAAGGTCACAAAGTCAAGGGTTGGGTATCCCTTTGTGAGGGTATTGAGCCCAAGCATCTTGCGATTGCAGCAGTGGCTGGACATTGGGGCAAGTTCATGCCTATTGCGAAAGGCAAGGGCGTGTTCTTTAATGACCTCGTTGAAATGGATCTGGAACACACTGATCCGCTAACATTTAATCAGGATATCTGCTGTCGTGTCAAGATTTATAAAGCAGACTGAGCAATAGAACTAATCAAGAACAACTGGAGTTTTCGATATGCCACAATACGGAATGGTCATTGACTTAAAAAGATGCTACGGCTGTTATGCCTGTGTCATGGCATGCAAGGTGAAGAACCATACACCACCCGAAGTGTTCTGGGCTCGCCTTCTTAAAGGTGAAAGAGGAAAGTTTCCCAACACCATGAGACAGGCGCTTCCTGTCCTGTGCATGCATTGTGAAGAACCATCCTGTCTCGAAGTATGCCCTACAGGCGCAACCCAGAAGTTAGACAATGGTATTGTGATCGTTGATAAAGATAAATGTATGGGGTGCAAAGCCTGCATCATGGCTTGCCCCTATGGCGCCCGGTACTCCGTTGATAAATGGGAGAGCTACTTTCCCGATGGGCTTCCACTCTCCGAATATGAGGAGTTCGCAAAAAAATACTGGGAGGAGCATTCCGGGTGCGGTGTAGCCACGAAATGCGATTTCTGCCTTGACCTTCTGGAGGAGGGAAAACTGCCTGCTTGTGTGGAAGCCTGTGCTGCCAATGCCCGGACATTTGGTGACCTCGATGATCCGGATAGCGAGGTATCCACTTTGATCAGGAAGTATCGTGGTGAAGTTTTGAATCCGGAACTTGGCAATAAGCCCAAGGTTTACTACCTCGCTCCGAGGTAAAAAGATAAGCGAGGGAAAGATTTAAACCCTCGACGCAATAGATTGTAAGAAAGTTAGAGAGGTAAAATGGATCCGAAAGTCAACGGTCAGTTGCAGAATGAATGGGGAGGGCTGATTGCACTCTACCTGTTTCTCGGCGGTGTCGGTGGTGGCGCATACACAATTGCTGCAATCAACAGTTTCCTTGGCAAAAGCATGGAGTTGTCCACTACCATCGGTTTGTGGATAGGATTTCCGGCGCTATTTATAGGCTGTCTCTTTTTATTGGCAGATCTGGGAAATCCTGGTAAGTTCTTCCTTGCCGGATTAAAGCCGGGAACATCCTGGATTGCGCGGGGAACCGGGATAATTTCACTCTTCATGGTGTTTTCCTTTATCCACCTCGTACTCCATCAGTTCACTGAAGTAAGTAAAACCTCTGTCGGTATGAATACAATTGCTGTTTTAGGGATCATATTTGCGGTTTTCACCATTGCTTACACAGGACTATTGCTTAGCGCTTCCAAGGGGATCCCTTTCTGGCGCTCAGGCATTGTGCCGGTTGTGTTCGTGATCTCCGGTCTGGTAACCGGACATTTCCTAACTATAATTGGAATGGTGATCTTCAATGAGGGAGCAAAAACCGTATCCCAATTCAGCACTATGGCATTGGAAGCTTCGGTTGTGGTTGTTGTAGAGGTGCTGGCTATCCTGTTCTTCCTCAATGCAGCCTACAAGCAACCGGATTCACGCGAATCGGTGGAACGGATCATGCAAAAGACCATTTTTATAGTCGGCTACTTTATTCTGGGACTTGGAGTACCGCTGGTATTAATGCTGATCCTGCGCTATGCCCTGAATGAGTCGGGACTGAACACAGTCCTTGCAGTCGCCTTCATCGGCGCTCTGCTCGGTTTGATCGGCGGATTTCTCCTCAGGCTGGCTATATTAGTTTGCGGTGCATTGCCGACCTTAAACATGGGAGGTTTCCAGTTCCGACGCATAGCAAAACCCAAGGACCTGAAACCGGGTATAGGCTTGATGCCTCCTAAATGAGGAATTATCTGGAGGACGAGTCTCGTTATCTGTCTTCCTAACCGGATTCCCGTAATGATCAATTCAAACAAACATCACAATGCCATCCACACGGTAAAGGCACACCGCATTTCAACAACCGATTCGGATTTATCCCCTCATGAGGAAGAGGTAAAAGTTATTATCGAAACCCCGTTGCGCATTGATGTGGAGGGTATCGAGCAGTACACAATGCTGTGCACTCCAATCGATAAACTTCCCATGGTAGCGGGATTTTTGTACTCTGAGGGTGTGATAAACAGCATGGACGATTTGTCACTGATTGAGGAGTGTCAGGACGATCCCGGTGTGGTGCGTGTCAAGCTGAATAGCCAAGTACCCCGAATAATGGATTCTGCTCGCAACCTGCTCATCACCTCTTCCTGTGGCGCCTGTGGTACGGAGGAGTTCAGTAAGAAGATGGAAGCGATGCCAAAGGTAGGTGACTCGTTGCGAATCGAGAACAGGATGCTGAGATCAGCTATGAAGGACATTTCCGGCATACAACCCCTTTTTGATACCTGCGGTGGCACACATCTGGTTGCTATTATTGACAGCGACGGAAAGATAATCTCCCACGCTGAGGATACGGGAAGGCATAATGCGCTCGATAAGTGTATCGGCAAGTGTCTTTTCGAGGGTGTGTCTATTGCAGGAAGTTGGGTTGTGCTGTCCAGTAGAGTCAGCCTGGAGATGGTCAGTAAATGCGCCCGTGCCGGAATCGAGCTGATCTCCGCGATATCCGCTCCCACCTCACTCGCTATTGAGATGGCAGAGCGTTGCGGGATCACGCTTTGCGCCTTTGTACGTCAAACCCGAGCCACGGTGTTTACTCATCCCGGACGCATTATCAAGCCCGTACAAAATGATTGATCAAGTATTGCTTCTTATTGCTGGTCTAATAGCCGGTTTGGGAGGAGGTTTGCTGGGAATCGGCGGTGGTATTGTGCTGATGCCTGTGCTCCGTTTTGTCATAGGACTTTCTCCTGCTTACGCTGCAGGGACGTGTATCCTGGCTGTGTTCTTTACGACGCTGGGCGGTGGGTTTAGACACTTCCGATTGGGTCATGTGCCGATCCGTTCCCTTTTGCCGGTGATCGCATCCGGGGCACTCTCCACGATTATTTTTTCCATGCTTTTTCTATATCTTGCCCGCAAGGACCAGTGGCTCGACCTCGGGATCGGAATCGTGTTCATACTGGTCTCGATGCGCATGATTTCGGATGGTATTCGAAGTCGAAAGGCTGGAAATAAATATGAGGCGACATCAGGTAACTTACAAAATTCATACGCACGGAAGGTAACGCTAGGTGGCTTGGCAGGCATACTCCCCGGTCTTCTCGGCATCGGCACAGGCGCGATTCTCGTACCGGGATTCATCTACCTGCTGAATTCCGCCACCAAGGTCGCAATTGGCTCGTCGCTGGTCTGCTTCGCGGTAAACGCCCTGTTCAGCGCGGTGTTGAAGTCCGCGCAAGGCTATGTTGATTTTGCCGTAGCAATTCCGGTCTGCATAGGTACATTGGCAGGGTCGCAGATTGGAGCGATTATTAATAACCGCACCCCATCCGCAGCGCTGCGAATCATCTTCGGGTTGGTTTTCACCGGTGTATCTATCCGTTTCATTCTTTCAGCTTTCGTAATGATAAAATAAACATGCAAAAACAAACTACAATTCTTGAGCAATGCCGCGATAAACTGCGGGATATAATAGCAGCACACAACCTGAACGAAGTCGAACTGCAGGTTACAGCCAAAGCGCTGACTCCGGAGGAAGCCATCGGAACCCCGGAGCGGAGGGACTTCCCGATTATCGAGGGCAAGGAGCACATGATTGAAGCTTTGGCGCTCGGAGCGCGCGGACAAGCGTTTACCGATTCCCCTTCTGAATTCATTGGCAGGATAGCTGATGTGCTGGATCTACCGCTTGATTCGAATCGTAATCGCGCACTGTTTGTCGCGACACTCAACGCAATACTGCAGCATTTGAACCTGGCAGAAGGAACGATTCATTGCAAGGACGATGATCCGGAAAAGTGTGCTTTGGAGATCGCTGCCTATGCCCGTAAGTCCGGCGCTCGTTCGGTGGGGCTTATCGGATTGAATCCGGCAATAGCGGAGGCATTGATTGGAGAATTCGGAACCGAGTCGGTTCAGATACTGGATTTAAACAGACAGAATATAGGCAAGCGAAAGTTCAATGTTGAGATTCTGGACGGTCGGACAAAAACCGAAAACGTTATCCGATCATCCAATATGATTTTGGTAACAGGAACGACACTGGTCAATGGCACCTTTGATGATCTGTGGAACTATGCTAAGGATGACGGGAAAACACTTGTCATATACGGAGTTACTTCCGCAGGGGTTTGCGAGCTGATGAATCTGACGCGTATTTGTCCCTGTGCGCGGAATTGAAGTTTTTTATTCGAGATGTTTACAACCAGAATCGGTTATTTCAAATCAAATTGCAAATCCTCAAGCATTCCCGAAGGAAATGACTATAAATATCGATGGGTGAAACCCACCGATATAAAGAAAATCCTGTTCATCCTGTACATCCTTGTCTGATTATTTCCTCTCGTATTCTCTTGCGAATATTTTAACTTTCATTTTGATTCCCCTTTTTATTCTTCCTTTGCACAACTTATTATCCTACACAAAATCTAAATTCTTGCAGAAGAGTATAATGAAATCAAGACAGACAGTGAGAAAGATAGAGCTTTATTGCCATTTAGTAAAACATTAAACTGAAAGATGGTTGAAGCGGTGAGGAATTTTGTACTGATCAGTTGATTCAGATATCAGGAAACTTGTCCTCGACCATGATAGGGGAGTGGGAAATTCAGCCTTCTTGCGTCAATTATAAAAGAGGAAGTAAGAAATTTGCAGCTATATTGGTAAAAAACTTCTTTTGAATCTTGCTTATTGACAAAAACCAACGGCGGTGATGGTGCAGCTATTATTTATCAGGTGCACCCGTCTGTTCGACAGTCTTCTCTTCGGAGATGGTCAGTTGAACCTTTTTGTTCTGGTTGTTATTGAACTCAACTTTGTGCACAGCGTCCTTATCTACCGCTATCGCTAAACAATAACTAACTAAGTCACAGGTGGCAATTAATGGGACATTTCGGCTTATTCTACAATAAAGCGTTTTCGATTTAAGAACAGGTGTCTCGATTCTAACCGTGATGGACCCGGAGCAATCAGAATGTCGGAGTAACACTAAAGCCTCTTTGTGGAAGTCCACCTCAGCATTGTAGAGGGTTTCCTCGAAATCTTTTCTGTTATTCCATCCAAACCGCATACAGGTTTTCTTGAGGAAATCTTCCAAATCATTCTCTGAAACAATGACAGTTGATTTGAAATTAGAATAACCGTTTTCACACGCTCGGATCGGGATTATTCTGAAAGGATTTAACCCATTTACGTAAGACCACCCAACAACAAAGATAATCACCAGGAACATGACGATAACCTGCGAATACAAGTAAATCCTTCTCATATCCTCACCTTTCCATTAAATTTAACCTGCATAAATGATTCAGTTAAAAAAGTCAATTATTACAGAATATCCTTCTTATTTTGTCATTCCCGCGAAGGCGGGAATCCAGAGTTTTCAAGTATTTAAAGCTCTTCAAACTGGATTCCCGCCTTCGCGAGAATGACAAACAGGAAGTATTTCAACAGAATCATAAATGACTCTGTTGATTAAGTGCCATACTAAGAAAAACGACCTGATCCCCGTTTTAACGAGGACAAGTTTTCTCATTCCCAACTTGATTGGGAATCCAGAGAATTCAAGGACTTACTGGATTCTCAATAAAGTATGGAATGAGGAAAATCGGGAAATCAACAGAATCATAAATCTGAATATTAAGAAAAGTATAATGAAAGCAAGTCAAATAGCAAGAAAAATAGAGCTTAATTGCCATTTAGAAGAACATTGAACTGAAAGATGGTTGAAGAGGTGAGGAATTTTGTTCTTGTCAGTTGATTCAGTTTTGCCTTTTTTTTAACTTCTTCCGCCTGCGGAATTTATCAGTTTTCTTCAGAAACTCAGTATAAGCCGGCGAACTCGATTCGGAGTTTTGAGTTTTATCAGATGAATCCTTGTCTCCTGAATCATCGGATGAACCGGATGGAGCCGTCAACATCTGCTTACATTTTGGGCAGCGTTTGTTGTTCCATTGATCCAGCATTGGTTCAATTTCAATCTGACATTTATCACAAAACATGGTTGTACCTCATATAACAGGGTGAACGAAAATTACTTATGCCAGTGTAAAAATTCTCGACTGAAGGAGCTATGGTTTTTATTACGGTATTTCCCGAAAGCAATGCCTCCTCATCAAGCACGGATGACTGGACGGGGAAGGTTGTTCCATCCGGGCGGGAGTTCCTGTAGTCTGCCAAACCGTATCGCATCTATTTCCTTTCTGGCGTAGCTATACTGAAGCTTAAAGTATAACAAAATCAAGTCAAATAGCAAGAAAAAATAGAGCTTTATTGTCAATTGGAGGAACATTGAGCTAAAAGATGGTTAAAGCGGTGAGGGATTTTGTAGTTATCAGTTAATTTAGACATTAAGAAACTTGTCCTCGACCACGATCGGGGATTGGGAAATTTAGCCCTGCTTGCATCTTTTACTTAAAGAGAGGCAGTAAGAAACTGAAGTTTCGCACCTTTTGTAAACTGTTGTAATCATTGATTTGTTTTCAGTCATGGAAATTGTATTCATGGCATAATCAATAATATATGAATTTCCATTTCTATGCATTATGCGGTTTTATTAAG
>JAVCDD010000304.1 GCA_030765125.1 Candidatus Hatepunaea meridiana | reverse complement strand
CACGATTCCTGCTCCTTTTTGGAATGTTGTTGTAACTAACTACAATATAACAAATTATGGGTCGGTTTCTATACTAAAAACCCCTTAAAAACGCCCAATTTCTATGGTGCGAAACTTCAGTTACTAACAACTAAACAGGAACACTACTTGTAAATGTAACTTATATCTTCATTGATGTCAAGTCTGGTAACCAAGTTTCAACACAAGAATAAGGTAGCGGACAGGAATATCCGCCCTCCCCAATATAATTAACGTTATTCCTTTCACACTTTCGCACTTTCATACTTTCACACTTTCTTATACACTTGCACTAATTACAAACTGTTATTATATTAAGCAATGAAAAATCAATTCTAATGTAAAAAGGAGTTACAATGAATCTCGTAACCAGGCTCGACTTTGACGGACTGCTTAGTGCAGCGATGATCTATGATAGGGAACACATCGCCGACATAAGTTTTACCAGTCCTCAGACTATGGAAGAAGGTGGATTACTTGATATCCTGCAGCGAGGGGATATTATTGCACACCTGCCCTTCCATATCGATGCAGGATTCTGGTTTCACAACCACGACGCATCCCATATTGATCCCAAAAGTCTTTTGAGTGTCAAAGGAAAATACGGCAAAGCGCCCAGTACTGCGAGGCAGGTCTTCGATTATTATCAATCACCTGCTCTTAAAAGATATGAACTACTGGTGCAGGTAGCCGATAAAATCGGTACCGCAAATTATACACGCGATGAGGTCTTGGAACCCAAAGGTTGGATAATGGTCAGCTATACTCTCGACCCACGTTTTTCCCACGATGAATCTTACGGTATGCTGATCCTGAACAGCATTAAAGCAGGCAAGAGTGCAGAAGAAATATTAGCGCTGCCACCCGTTGCCAGACGCGTTGAACTATATAAAAAGGATGAAGAACGTTATCTGAAAGTGTTAAATGACAGTACAAAACTTGATGGCAACGTGATTGTCACTGATTTACGTGGACCGGTTGGAGCTCCGCGCGGCAATCGTTTCGTGGTGTTTGTCAGGTTCGATCAAGGTAATGTTCACGTTCGGCTTGATTCGTTAGGCGGTTTCCGCACCAGAGTGTCGGTCAGCAAGAGTATCTTCAACCGTACCTGTAATATAAACATCGGCGCTTTGATGGAAGAATTCGGAGGCGGTGGTATGGAAGGCGCTGGTACCTGCATATTTGGCAGACGAGTAGCTGAAGAAAGAATAGCAACAGTTATTAAGAAGCTGAAAGCGTAATCCATTCCAGTAGATGCGATACTCTTGTTGGATATTCTTCATCCGCAGATTACGCAGATTTTTTTTCAGTAGACGCGACACTCCCGTCTCGTGATTGATAACAATCCTGTCGCGTATTTTTCTAATTTACAGCAGATTACGCAGATTACGCAGATAAAAAACCTGATAAATCTGCGTAATCTGCGGTTAGAAACATAAATGCGACAGGAGTGTCGCATCTACTATTTTTGGTTAATTCTCGCTAATACTTGCATATCCTGATATTACCCCTTATATTATTATCTAATCATTCACACCAGTCATTAATCTTATCCAGGCATCCGACGTTATATTCGATGTCATAAGCAGTTTCACATCGTAAACAGGTTCACAAACTTAGGAGTTACACCATGAAACCTGCAGTCCGTTTTATCCTTGTTTTCTTAATCATCCTGACCACCTCGAGTGTCATTGATGCTCGGATTATCAACGTTCCTGAAGACCAGCGCACAATTCAGGAGGGAATTAGTCGTGCTCAGAACGGGGATACCGTACTCGTTCAACCAGGTGTTTATCGGGAAAGAATCATCTTTAGCAATATCAGTTCGGTAACCTTAGGAAGCCTCCTGCTAACAACCGGCAATCCCGCCTATATTGATTCTACAATCATTGAAGCCGCCGGAGACTTATCTGTCATTTATTTTCGCGACAGGGAAGATAATGAAGATACGGTAATTGGCTTCACAGTTCGTGGTGGAAATGCTTCGTATGGCGGTGGTATCTATATTAATAATGCAGGTCCGACACTAAGCGATCTGAAAATATATAATAATGAGGCATCAGGAAGAGGCGGTGGTATTTATTGTACTAATAACGCTAATCCTATTATTCGACGAACTGCCATTTTTGACAACACCGCCAATCATGGCGGAGGTATTGGTACTAAAAGATTATGCAATTTGGTGATAGAACGCACGTTAATAACTCATAACAACGCCAGGGTAAGCGGGGGCGGTGTGCATACAGAAGGATCAACTGAAATCGAAATGACAAACGTGACCATCAGTGAAAATGAAGCAAGTCAAAGAGGGCATTGTTTCTACCTCCTCAGCACTTCCTTATCTATTGTAAATAGTATATTTTGGGGGCACGATAATGAAGAAATCATTGGTGGAGGTGGGGATATAACTATTGAAATCTCATATACTGACTTCGAGGAAGGTCGCGAAGGCATCAATTACCAAGGCGCAGAACTCATCTGGGGAGACGGCAACATTGATGAAGACCCGCTATTCGAGGATGCTGATGAGGGCGACTTCCACCTTCACCCAAACAGCCCTTGCATTGACGCTGGAGACACCGAGAGTGACAACGATCCGGATGGGACGCGTGCTGATATGGGGGCACTGCCTTTTCTTCAGGGAGAAACACTACAGGGATATGTATATGATGCTGCCGATGATAGTCCATTAGAGGGCGCGTTGGTAACTTCTACTTTCGGTATTGATGCAACCACCAACGAGGAAGGCTTCTGGCGGTTTATTCGTACCCATGCCAGTGATTTTGACCTTACGATCTCTATGGAAGGATATAACGACTCCACGTTAACCGACCTTGAATTTGGCGATGAGGATACTCTCGAAATTATTGTAAGTCTTCTACATCCGGAATTTAGCGTTTCTCCGGATGAAATCAGCGAGTATTTACTTCCGAACAGATCAACCGAGACCACTATCACAATCTCCAATCACGGAAATGGTCCTCTTACCTGGACAATCAAGTCCGGCTCAAGAGGCGTTGCAGATGCCGATCCCTGGACGTTGAGAGAATCGATTTTCGTTGGTGGGATAGCCAATGATTCTCGCATCGAAGGCGTCATATTCGCAGACGATCACTATTATGTTTCAGGCGCTAACCGAAGAGGCAGGGAAGATGGACCTAATATGATATGGGTTCTTAACCGTGAAGGTGAACTCGTTGACAACTATGAACAGTGCGGAAATAGCAATTACGGTTTCAGAGACCTGGCATGGGATGGTGAGCTTATCTGGGGATCCGGTGAACGGAATATATATGCGTTTACAACTGATGGTGAGGTTGTGGACACGATATATGGATCGTTCAGCACACACCAGGCGCTTGCCTGGGACAGCGACCGTAATATTCTATGGGCTTCGGGAATTACGAGTCAGTATATTGCAGGATTTGACCGCGAGGGAAATGAAATAGATCGTATACCAAGATCAGGTTTACGAACCTATGGACTTGCTTATTGGGGTGATGACCCGGATGGTTATCCGCTATATGTATTTCACTCACCATATAATGGCAGACAGGTTGTTCACAAGATCAGGCTGGATGGGGATAATAGCGATACAATGTTTGTCGCAGAGCTTACACCTGAAGATGACGGCACTCCCAACGGAGCTTTTATAACCCGTCAGTACGACATAAGCAGTTGGGTTATGATGTCAATAGCCAATAACGGCAGTGACGACAGGATAGATGTCTGGTGTTTGACAAATGAAGTATCCTGGCTTCAGCTTGGCACTGATGAAGGAACTACCAATGCCGGTGATGATCGGAATATTATCATTAACGTTAATGCTGTCGATCTCGAAGCAGATGATTATGAAGGAGAAATATTAATCCAGCACAATGCTGCAGGTGAGAGCTTCACAATTGATGTGACTTTAAGGGTCAGACCATATAAAGTGGACTATGAAAAGCTCTTAACACCGAGCGAATTCTGTATATCAAACATCTACCCCAATCCGTTCAACTCTACGACAAAGTTAACTTATACCATCCCACAACCAGCAAACGTTACATTGCGATTATTTGATGTATTGGGACGTGAGGTTACTACTTTAGTTAATGAGCAACATAAGGCTGGGCGATATACGGCTGTTATTTCAGGAGAACAACTGACGACGGGAGTTTATATTGCGAGGTTGGAAGCGAATGGGGTTGTATCGTTGAAGAAATTGGTTGTTGTGAAGTGATTTCTGCGGTTAAATACAAAGATAATACTTAAATAAATTTGGAGTTACACCATGAAACCTACAGTCCGTTTTATCCTTGTTTTCTTAATCATCCTGACCACCTCGAGTGTCATTGATGCTCGGATTATCAATGTTCCTGAAGACCGGCGTACTATTCAAGATGGCATAGATAACGCCGAGAACGGAGATACTGTCCTCGTTCAACCTGGAACTTATGTTGAAAATATCAACTTTGAAGGGCGAGCCATTACCGTTGCCAGTCTTATTTTGACCACCAATGATAAAGCTTATATTGATTCTACCATCATTGACGGTGATGAGAGCGGGAGTGTTGTTCGATTCGATAATGAGGAAGATAAAAATTCAATCCTAACCGGTTTTACGCTAACCAACGGTTCAGGATCTCGTGATGTCTCAGGGGATATCTGCGGTGGCGGCGTCATTTGCATTGAATCATCGCCTGTATTGAGATATCTGAAGGTTGTGGACAATGTCGCCCTGTATGGTGCGGGGTTATTCATTCAGATGTCCTCCCCCGATATCTCTCACCTATCGGTTTACGATAACCACGCTTCCGAAAGTGGAGGTGGTATCTACTTCTCGCGCGCTCAAACCAGACCGGTCGTTACCTATTCACTCTTTTACAACAACGAATCAGATCATTATACGGGAGGAGTCGGTTGTTTCAATGGGGCTCAGCCTTTCTTGAGAAATGTTACAATTGCTGACAATGTAGCAAGCCCATGCGGTTCTGCCATAGTCATGTATAATAACAACCACATAGTTTTAGAAAACTCTATCATTTATCTCAATGAAGGTGAATCTCCGATCTTCTCGGGACGCGGAAGCCCGCGTGATACAATAACAGTTTCTTACTGTGATATTGAAGACGGACAAGATGCATTGGAGTTCGAGGAAGCGGATCACGTCATCTGGGGAGATAACAATATAGACGATGATCCAATCTTTGTAGACCCTGATAATGGAGACTTCAATCTTGCCGCAGATTCCCCCTGCATTGATGCCGGTGATCCGGAATCGCCTGAAGACCCGGATGGAACACGTGCCGATATGGGTGCGCGGCCTTTCCTTCAGGGAGGAACGCTGCAAGGTTATGTATATGATGCAGCCGATGATAGTCCAATAGAGAATGCGTTAGTAACTTCTACTTTCGGTGTAAATGCAACCACTGACGAGGAAGGTTTCTGGCGGTTTATTAGAGCCTCTGTCGGTGATTTCGACCTTACAATCACAAAGGAAGGATATAACGATTCCACACTATTCAATCCTGAATTCGACGATGAAGACACTCTCGAAATTATTATAAGTCTTCTACATCCTGAATTTAGCGTGTCTCCGGATGAAATCAGCGAATATTTACTGCCGGACAGTTCAACCGAAACCACTATCACAATCTCAAATCGTGGCAATGGTCCACTTACCTGGACAATCACGTCCGGTTCAAGAGACCCTTGGACTCTGCGTGAATCGATTCCCGTCGGTCAGGTAGTCAATGACTCTCGTATCGAGGGAGTCATATTCGCAGGCGATCACTACTATGTTGCCGGCGCTAACAGAAGAGGCAGGGAAGATGGTCCTAATATGATCTGGGTTCTTAACCGTGAAGGTGAACTCGTTGACAGCATCGAGCAGTGCGGAAATAGCAATTACGGCTTCAGAGACTTGGCTTGGGACGGCGAACTGATCTGGGCATCCGGTGAACGGACTATATATGCGTTTACAACTGATGGTGAGGTTGTCGACACCATAGAGGGATCGTTCAGCTCACAACAGGCGCTTGCCTGGGATAGTGACCGTAATATTCTATGGACGTCGGGAGTTACCAGTCAATATATTGCAGGTTTTGATCGAGAGGGAAATGAAATAGATCGTATACCAAGATCAGGCTTGCGAATCTATGGATTTGCTTACTGGGGTGATGATCCGGATGGTTATCCGCTCTATATATTAAGCTCACCAGGTGATGGCAGGCAGATTGTTCATAAGATCAGGCTGGATGGGGACAATAGCGATACCTTGTTTGTTGCAGAACTTACACCTGAAGATGGAGGCGCTCCCAACGGAGCTTTTATAACCAACCGGTACGACATAAGTAGCTGGGTTATGATGACAATAGCCAATGACGGCAGCAATGACAGGATAGATGTCTGGCAGTTGACCAGCGGTGTGTTCTGGCTTCAGATTGATGCTGATGAAGGAACTACCGATGCCGGTGATGACAGGGATATTATCGTTAACGTTAATGCCGTCGATCTCGAAACAGGTGATTATGAAGATGAGATATTAATTCAGCACAATGCCGCAGGCAGTAGTTTCACGATTGATGTAACTTTAAGGGTTAGACCATACAAAGTGGACGATGAATGGCTTTTAGCACCGACTGAGTTCGGGATTTCAAACACTTACCCCAACCCATTCAACTCTACAGCTAAGTTAACTTATACCGTTCCGCAAGCGGCAAACGTTACATTGCGATTATTTGATATAATGGGACGCGAGGTTATTACTTTAGTAGATGAACGGCATAAGGCTGGACGATATACAACTGTAGTATCAGGGGAACAACTGACGACGGGAGTTTATATTGCGAGGTTGGAAGCGATGGGGGTTGTATCGTTGAAGAAATTGGTTGTTGTGAAGTGATTTCTGATTCTGTTGAAATACTTCATATTTGTCATTCCCGCGAAGGCGGGAATCCAGTTTGAAGAGCTTTAAATACTTGAAAACTCTGGATTCCCGCCTTCGCGGGAATGACAAATATGAAGGATATTCTGTAATAATTGACTTTTTCAACAGAATCATTTCTACGGATAAATAAGACAACGCAACAAAAGTGTCGAATCTGCTATTCCTGAAATACAATCCACTACTAAATATTCCCCAACCCATCAATTAATTCGTCAATTTCCTGCAATATTATCGAAAAAAGATTATCTTAAAGCGTATCAAGTTTAAAGAATTAAAACACGAGGTATATAAATGAACCAACCAGCAGGCGGTTCCAAGCAGATTCAAGTACAACTCGACGAAAAGGTCGGGCAAGGGATATATGCTAACCTGGCGCTGATTTCGCACTCCGGCGCCGAATTCGTCGTTGATTTCACGCGTATGCTGCCCGGTATGCCCAAAGCAACCGTACAATCGCGCATCATTCTCACGCCACAGCATGCCAAAGGACTTCTTAAAGCATTAGAGGATAATATCAAGAAGTTTGAAGAAAAATTTGGTGAGATCAAATCAGCAACCGGTAAACAGGACGAGAAGAACTTCGGTTTTCAAACTGGAGGTGGTTAAGTGAGTATTACAGACTTAACCGAACGGCTCGAATCACTGCGGAGGTCCCTTTGACCTCGAAGCAAAGCGAAAGGAATTAGTTGAACTAAATAAAGAGGCTTCCGATACAAATCTTTGGAACAATCCCGAACACGCACGAAAACTTACCCGGAAGATTGCCCATCTTGCAGCCCCGATTGAAAAATGGCGTAGACTATCATCCGACCTGAGTGATACAGCGGAGTTTTTCGAACTGTTAGATGACGAATCCGATCAGGACTTTGATGACTTAAACGTGGAGCTTAAGCGAATCGAAACTGATATTGCTGAATGGGAACTATTGAAGATGCTTGGTGGCAAGGATGACAAGCGTAACTGTATTATGACAATTCATCCGGGCGCTGGAGGCACTGAGTCAATGGATTGGGCGGCGATGGTGCTAAGGATGTATATACACTATGTTGGTAGAAAGGGTTATGAATCGGAAGTTATTGATTTGCAGCCTGGTGATTTAGCCGGAATAAAAAGCGCTTCCATTGAAATTGATGGAGAATACGCTTATGGGTGGTTGAAAGCTGAGTCCGGCGTGCATCGGTTAGTGCGTATTTCACCATTTGATGCAGCTTCTCGTCGACACACCAGTTTCTGCTCCGTTTTCGTATATCCTGAAGCTGAAGAAGCAGGTGAGATTGAGATCAATCCAAGCGATCTGCGCATAGACACCTTCCGAGCTTCAGGCGCTGGTGGACAGCATGTCAACAAAACCGATTCGGCTATCCGTATCACACACCTGCCGACTAAAATAGTCGCTACCTGTCAATCGGAACGGTCACAGCATCGCAACCGTGAAACAGGTATGCGCTTCCTGCGTGCAAAGCTTCTCAAGCGGCAGCGTGAGGAAGAGGATAGGAAACGCGACGCCATGGAAGCATCAAAGGACGAAATAGCCTGGGGATCTCAGATACGCAGTTATGTGCTGCACCCTTACAATATGGTCAAGGATCACAGAACAAACGTTGAAACATCAAATACACAGGCAGTCTTAGATGGTGAAATTGATAAGTTTGTAGAAGCGTATTTGCTCTCGAAGGTGGAGCCTGTTAAATGGTAATTTTTTAACTCAAATGCGGAATAAATACTTAATAATTTATGATGATTGGTATCTTATAGCCGTATTATTCTTTGATGGTAAACGCTTCACTGATGCAAAGAACGGTAAAAGTTACAATGGATTAAGTAGTGCATTTAGCAGTAAGTTAATTACCTGATTCAGTGAATAAAGACGATTATCGATTGTCTTTATCGATTAATAGAGGATTCCATATATAATGCTTGACAGTGGAAATTGGATTCGTTATATTTATATGATTATATCGCGGGGTGGAGCAGTCTGGTAGCTCGTTGGGCTCATAACCCAAAGGCCGTAGGTTCAAATCCTGCCCCCGCTACAGGTG
>JAVCDD010000284.1 GCA_030765125.1 Candidatus Hatepunaea meridiana | reverse complement strand
CACGATTCCTGCTCCTTTTTGGAATGTTGTTGTAACTAACTACAATATAACAAATTATGGGTCGGTTTCTATACTAAAAACCCCTTAAAAACGCCCAATTTCTATGGTGCGAAACTTCAGTTACTAATAAGGAAATTTTTATATACTATGAGTAATAGAGGTTTGAAATCATGAGGAACCTGCAGACCATATATCCAATTCTGACGACCGAAACAGCATTGTCATAGTCGCACAACTCCGAGATGCTGACCCAGAAGTTGACTTTGACCATATGTGGTGCTTACTTGACCAATACCGACAGGATAGGGGAACTGAAGTACTTTGTAATAAAGGGATTGTGGATAACTTCATGTTATCATTACAAATAAGTTCGGGGAGTTAAATGTCATACGATTATCATGATGCGGAAATGGAAGCAGGGTGGGATGCTATTTATAATGAGATTTCTGGTGAAGTGATTGAAAACTATAAGGCTGATCGTTCAATTGCTTATTTCGAAAAATATCCTAAAATAGCAATTCCATCCTATCATGCACTGTTAAACGCTAGAAGCCTTCTTGCAGAAAATTGTACAGCAGCTCAAATCTTTGCAACCATTGCTATTGAAGTCGGTTTGAAATTTGTGTTTGCTAAACCGATTATTTATGGTTTAATTCACAGCGATATTGGAGCGGAATTAATTTCTGACTTTACAATGAACTTTACAAATATTGAGAGGTATCGAAAGACTGTTCTACCGCTTCTGAGTAAATTCGCGAAGGTTGATCTATAACAATATCTTGATCAAAGACTTAATAATTCGCTTCTTACTGAAATAAAAGCCATCCAAACTAAGCGAAATAGGATAATGCATTCGGCAGAAACTTGTACGAATGATGAAGCAGAATGTTCAATACAAGTAGCTTCAATTATTCTTGAAGATTTATTTCCCAAATACGTAGAGGATCTTGGGTTCCATATTCATGATAATTATGAAGTATGCAAAGCATACAAATGTAGAATGGAAATGCTGGAAGAGAAATCAGGAATAAATCTTTCGAAGATAAGAGGTGATTAGAAATAATCAGGTTTGAATTTATCTAACTCAAGAATCAAATGCTAATAAACGAAGCCGGCACTCACACAAAGCTGATTGATCCTTTCGATTGGAAAGGAAAATAACATGGCAAAGATATACGGTGAGAGTGACTCAGTAAAGACCTTCCTTGAAAGACTAAACGGTCACTTCAAGGTGATCACAATCAATACCTTTGAAGAATTTATTGATTTCTCAAACAACCCATCAATCTGTCAACGTCGTGCAGGAGACCGTTACAATAAGGGAAATATTATATTCACAAATGATATTACTAACCTAAAGACTGAAATTAAGAACGCAAGTTTAGAAATTTCTACAATCCAGGATAAGTTGGGTAGGAAATATAGTACGGTGAAAAAGGTTTATGGTCAACTGAAGGATGAAATTCAAAGCGAAATTGATGACCTCAAGTCGAAAAAAAGTAGATTGGAAAAGAAAAAGTTGAGATATGAGAAGGATCTGAACGATGTGGAAGCTAAGCTGGTTAAATTGAATGATGAGCGAAAAAGCAAACTTAAAAAGATAGCTGTTGACATTAAGTTGTTTGAAAAGTATAGAAGCGATAAGAATTTTAGGTCCCAATTACAAGGAGCTTACGGAGAATATAAGGTTATTGAACATATTCGCGATCTGTATCGAAAGCAGTCTGACTATCATTTAATCAACGCTCTTGATTTAAATGTTATCGGGAAAGCACTGTCTTTCAAAGATCATACACTGGTAGAAAACAAATTGGATCATGTCCTGATTTGTCCCAAGGGTGTGTTTGTAATTGAGACTAAAGCCTGGAAGGTGATACCAACAGAGGGATTGAAGAATGTGTCCGATCAGCTTGATAAAATACAATATGTCTTCAGAAAAGTATTCGGAGATAAAATCGACACTAAGTTAATGGAAGTAATCCTTGTCACAACTGAGAAAAAAATTGAGCTCCCTATAAAAAGCAAACATACATCTATAAGTATTAGTGAATTAGCAAACTATATTGGTGATAAACCTAAACGCCTTTCAAAAGATAACATCATTGAAATACTTAATGTCTTTCTCCCTCATCTTGATAAAGGGCACATTGGTACTTTGTCGAGAGTTGGGATAAAACTTGGAGTGTTTATATCAAAGCTAATGAGAGGAAAGAAGTAGGAACACTATGTTAGAGGTTGTGGCAGTAATCATCGAGAATGAGAGGAAATTCTTTATTGTCTAGAGGAAAACCGGGGGTTTTCTTGAAACACGATCTACTGAAAATCTGTTTACACAAAATAACTGACAGTGCCCAACGAATGATAATAATGCCCGGTTTTTAGCATACAGATGTAACTAATCGGATTAATAATAAAACTCATCAAAAAGAGGGAATCAAAATGCAAAAAAACATCAATTTCGTCCTAATAATAATGCTCTTATCCTTGAATATCCGCGCTTCTTACGCCCAGGGAGACCTGCTGAACGAGGTTGAAATCCAGGCGGTACCTGATGCGATGACGTTCGAGGAATACAGAGATGCGAACCGAAGATTAGTCAGTGGGGTGATTGTTTCCTCACTGGTGCCGGTTCCCGGAATGATGCACTTTTATGCCGGTGAGAAAAAGACCGGTTATAGATTGCTTAAAGGAGCCGGGCTTGGATTGCTCAGTGTAATCGCCGGTATAGTTGCCCTGTCCGGAGAAGAAGACGGATGGAAAAGCAGCGATTTTGAGACTGTGGATATCAGCGGTCAAAGGTATGAAAAAATCCCGGTCTTCATTTACGAAGAAAACGACGTTCAAAACACAGGCTATACTCTTAAAAAACTTGACAAAAAACGTAAGACCTCTGAAGCGGGAGTTGCTCTTCTGATTATCGGAGGTGGAATAATAATCGGCACTCATTTTTACGACTGGATTCACGGGCTTCACATGATCGAGCTGAAACGCGACAAGGTAAGGTTCAAGTACGGTAAACAGCTCAGTTTCAGTATGGAACCGATGATAATGCCTGAGAAATACGCTGCAGGTGTATCTTTGGGTGTGAAGTTTTAACGAAGTTGTCTTTAGAGAGTGGATTCCTTGCTTCCTGTCTTACTTGCAGCCACATTACCTGCTTTAACCTATCATTTTCGGAGAGCATTATGTCTTTGCTAAACAGAAATCTAATTATTATTCTTTCATTGATACTGGGAGTATCAATAGCGTTTGGAATCTCCACCAAGGCTGATCTGGCGAACCTTGCTGAAGGGGATAGCTTAAGCAGTTTCTCAGTAGTCAACCTTTGGGTCGATGAAGTAAATGAGCCTGTCGGCGCAAGGTTTATCGACCACAGATACGGATTCATCGTCGATCTCCTCAGCATTCAAAGTGTACCCCAGGGATTCTTCTGGGTAAAAACTCCTCCCAAATGGGATAAAGGTGAACCGCATACCTGCGAGCATCTCGTCTTAGGGAAAGGAAACAAAGGAAGGGATGTAGCTGCGCTTCAACAGATGACACTCGGTAAAAGCTCCGCTTCCACAGGTCAACTGTTAACCTCCTACCACTTTAACGCCGTCACCGGAAAAGACTCTTTCTACGAGCTATTCGAAGCAAAATTGACAGATCTCCTTCACCCTGATTTTACCAACGAGGAGATTCGGCGTGAAGTGTGCCACGTGGGTGTAGTAGAGAATGAGGATGGAAGTTTTTCACTGGATGAGAAGGGGACTGTTTACACTGAAATGGTCAGCGGTTACGAAAAACCGTGGGCGTATCTGTACAATACTATGGAGGACATGCTCTACGGTGATACTCATCCGTTGGCGAACTCGTCGGGAGGCGATCCCAAAGCCATCAGAACTATGGTTCCGGAGGATTTGTGGAAGTTCCATCGTGATTTTTACCAACTTTCCAATATGGGAATTATCGTTTCTATACCGCAGGATATTCCCATCTCCGAATGTCTGGGTACCCTCTCAGAAATACTCGAAAAAAGTTACGGCGATTCGCTTGAAACATCCGCGCAAATAGATCCGGATAAATTACAATCCTTTGGAATCGGTAAATTAGATCTTCCTAAACCGCAGCAGGCGCAGCCAAAGGGAACAGTCAAGATTGTAGATTTCCCAAGTGAAAATCCTCACGTACCGGGTCAGATACTGTACGGATGGGCGCCTGAGTTGGATCTTGATCTAATTGAAATCATGCTATTTGAACTCTTCCTTGATTCCTTTTCAGGAGGTCCAACTTCTATCCTTTATGATGTATTCCAGAATTCAGAGACAAAAACGGTAGATTTTGATGTAACATTCATTTACGGTTCAGTAAGTGATCAGATTGGCAATCCGATCTATTTCGATATAGGGATGACGGATAATTCCAACGTCAATCCTGACATGATTGAGGATGTGAAAGATATTATCCTGAATGAGATTCGCAAAGTCAGCGAGTGGGAGGATGGATCTATTGAGTTGAAGAAATTCAATGAGGACGCGATCAGCCGCCTTGAAGGATGGAAAAAATGGTGTCGAAGTATTTTGGATTCTCCCCCTATGTTCGGTTTCAGGCGCGGTGGAGCGGGTAGGTGGTTGAATACCCTCAGGGATGTCGAAAAACAAGAGGGATTCCGCAAGTCGATCGCCCGGAAACATCTGGTTGAAGCGCATCTTCCCCCAGAATTTCATTTAAGTCTATAATAATTAGCATCATATGAAGAATATGTGTGCACTACTATGTTTCCTTGAAAATTATCTATCGTGTTGCTGTAACACTTGACAATGGTATATAT
>JAVCDD010000155.1 GCA_030765125.1 Candidatus Hatepunaea meridiana | reverse complement strand
TGAATCTATCGAGTTATCGGTTAGAAGAGTCAAGGCATGGGAAAAAGGATGTTGAGGGGAATGATTAGAATTTTTTATTTCGCTGGGCTAATTCCATTCCGCCTACGGCTTCATTCCATTAGCCCAGGAAAATTGCGCCACAGGCAACAAAATAAAAACGGGAATTATAATTGTCGCTGACTGGGAAGAATAATTGTCGTTCATCAGTCCTGCACTGATAAGACTGATACTCCACCCAAAACAGACTCGACCGTTCTGACCGACAATCAGGAACAGACAGTTTACATCACCAAGACAGGCACGAAGTACCACCGCACAGACTGCCAACACCTGCGTAAATCAAAGATACAGATCTCAAAGAAAGAGGCTATAGACCGGGACTTAGAGCCGTGTAAAGTGTGTAAGCCGTGAGGTGTATGTAGCCCGGATTTGGGAAATCCGGGAATCTAGATTACAATATTATAATCCCGGCTTGAGGGCAAGCCGGGCTACGAAACTTGCGCCTCTCAAACATTCACCCCTCCAAACTTTTGTGAAACCACAAATATCTGCACCGTCTCTCCCCAAACTTGCGGTGGGAGAATCAAGGGGGGGGTAGAACGACATTCCTGATTCGTGATTCGAGATTCCTGATTCGTAATTATTATAAAATCTATTGACAATCAAGGCATAGAGTCTTACCTTAGAATCATTGAATTAATAGTACCGTTATGGGATAGCTCAACTTTACAATCAATTTTGGTAGTATTCAGAGGAGTTATCCGGTCTTAATATAGTTGTATTATATCATCCGCAGCTTATTGTGAATGATCAGCCCAGTATATACATTGGGAGATACGTTATGCCTTTTCTCACCGAACATCCTCGTCCACCGGGATTTATGAAGTTATATCTCTCGCCGAGTCGAGTTTCTATCCGACCGGAAGAGGGAGCGGCGACATTCGGTAGGATAGACATTCTTGTCTGTCATCTAAGGAACGCCGACATTAAAAAGTGCTGTCAATCGTCTCGTTTGACGGTTAAATCCCGGATGTGCCGCGCAGGCTGACGGTGCGGTGAGTGAGGGGAAGACGGGCTGCGATACTGGTCCGAATGATTTTCCCGAGCAGTGGCGAGTAACTGTTCGGATCCGCCTAATATACAGTGCAATCATAATTCCTGAATATTCAAGGAAATATAATGTAGACATGGTAGCTAATTGGTTCTTAGGTTACACTTGCTTATATTTATCTTTCTTTCGTAGGTTTGCTTTCCATCTAATAGAATATCAAATTAGGATTAATTCACAAACATCATAAGTTAAATGAACTGGACTCAAATACTATCCCCGTTACCAAACGGGAATCGGATGGAATTGCTAGAGAAGTATCAGCAATATGATCCGAATATATCATTTATGCCTCTCCAAACAAGGATTGATCTGCCATATGAGCACTTCACGATGTCATTAGGAGATGGAAAGAGAATAACTGTCTCATGTCCTAATAGCACAGAGTCTATTGATATTAACAATATGAATTTTCAGCGGAAAATGCTCTCCGTCTCTTTCGACATCCTGTGTGACTGGCAGCTTGTATCAATTCAGAACCAGCTTCTATTATTCAATAATCGAATCTCAAGAAACAAAATTATTGAAACTGAGGTCTCACCAGACAGGTTTGAGGCTTTTGCAAAGAGTGCTTGTACGAAAACGGAATTTATTTTCCCAAAGGATTATGGAGATATATCCGATAGGATCTTGTATAAGGTTGAATTCCTTAAAAAATTACTTATTGGTGATCCACAAAACCCTCGCGTTCACCCTGTTACAATTGTTAATGATGTTCTGAATGCATGTATTTTTCTTAGATTCATTGAGGATATTGAGTGGATTAAGAATGGGGAGAGGATCATTGACTTAACAAACATCACAAAAGACTTAGATAGACCAAGTTTAGTGCTATTAGTGAAGAAAGTATTTGACATTCTCCGCATGCAACTAAAAACAGATATTTTTAATGTTGAGAACCTTGTAAATCTTGACTCAAATTTAGATTTAGAAGTAATAGAGTGGCTTTTAAGTTTTTATAATGATGATTGTCAGGGTAAATATGAATATGATTTCGGATTAATTAGTGAATACTCTATCGGTGAAATCTATGAGAAATATGTCTCAACGGTTTCGCTTAATAATGGACAAAGCGAAATATTTCCAGAATTTTCATCCCTACTTGAACTAAAAAAAGGAACTGGTCTAGTCTATACTCCAGATGATTTAGCAAAATTTTTAGTAGAAGAGAGTCTAGAAAACTTTAGAGGTCAGGATACGACTAAATTGACTATGGGAGATTTTTCATGTGGATCGGGTATTTTCATTCGTAACTATATAAAACACCAATTTAATACAAATAAGATCAAGCCGAGCGAAATAATTAATAACATTTATGGAATTGATATAAATGACTCGGCAATTGCTGCCACAAGACTGAATATTGCTATGACAACATTTACATATGAAGGTACGATAAAAGAATCTACTAATACACTCATAGCAGATTCACTTCAACCTGACGTGCGTAGTAGTATACCTATTTCGGAATTTGATGTAATTCTAATGAACCCGCCATTTAAAGGATATGACTCGTTGTCTCGTGATAATCAGTGTTTAGTTAGACAATTCTTAGGTGACATGTCGCGTGGGAAAGTGGATTATTCACTTGCTTTCGTATATAAAGCCTTCACATCGCTAAAAGAAAATGGAGTGATGGGGCTTATATTGCCAGCTTCATTTTTATCATCTTCTTATGCTTCAAAAGTGAGAAATCTACTTTCGTGCAACGGTGATATTCAGTTTATAATAAAGTTTGAGGATTATAACCAGTTTAGTCATGGTGATACGCAGTTTATACTACTTATGTTCAAAAAATGTAGATATAAAACAAGGCTTACAAGGGTCTTAATTAGTCGTACTTCAATAAAAAAGACTTTAGGATTAATACGGGAACAATCTTGGGGATCATATCCTGATTTTGAACAATTTAAGGTTGACAGCACAAATTGGAAAAGCGAATGGACAATTACTCCATTTGAAATTACACAAATAATGAATAAATTAAAAAGACTTCACTCCAGATTAGATGGAGTATTCGATATTTATCAAGGAGTTAGAATTGGCGCGAAAAAGGTGTTTATTATTAAGGATGTAGACGAGTTTCCAGTCAATGAACATTCAATTCTTAAACATGTGGCTGATGATGATAATATCTTTGACTGGAGAATAATTGAGGATTCCCGCCGCTTGATATATCCATATGCAGATAATCGTGTACTCTTCGATCAAAGCAGGATGGAAAATGAATTTCCTGAAGTTACAGAATACCTAGAAAATAATCGTCCTAGTCTTCAAAAAAGAAAAAAAATACAAGGTGATGGTTATTGGGGCCTTGCTGATCCCAAAGAGCCAAAGGTGTTATTTCAAAAGAAATTAGTCTCCCCACATTTCGGCTTTGCCGAGGCTTATGCCTTCGATTATAAGGGAATTTATGCGGTTACTAATGGATCATTCCTCATACCAAAGGTTCCTTTTAGCTCAATTGATCACTGGTATTATTATTTAGGTATTTTGAACAGTGAAGTTTTCTTCAAGTTTGTAGCCCGGTTCAGTCAGCGAGTTAAAGGAGGACAATTTGATTATGATAGTAGATTCGTTGAAAAACTACCGATTCCCAATAGTGTTAATGTTGATACCTCTATAAGACTCTATATTGCTGATTATGCAAAAAAGAAAACTAGTAGTGGATTCCCACAACTTGATCACGAAAAATTCAATGAGATGGTATTAGCGGCCTATAATCTCAGTGCAGAGGAGGTATCAAAGCTATGATTTCGATATCTGCTAAAGGGCATGCAGATCACTATAAGTGGATTTCTAGAACACTAGATTCAATTTGTAGAGATTCTTTTCTCACAAGAAAACCTGAAAACTTTAAAATAATCCATTCATTAATATTTGTTGCTAATAAAGGTACTTCTAACTCTAGACCACAGTTTCCGAGGTTAAAATCAGATATTCTTCTTAAAACAGGTATTGATTTATTCGTCGAGTTTTCTGAAGAAATTATTGAAGTCAATCGAAGAAGACATAGCCATGATAGAATGGCAATAAACAAATTCAGTCTTGTTATCAGAGATGAGAATTCTAATGAGATTCTTGCTTTCCATCTCTGCTATGATGACAACGACGATTCTCCTTATCAACCACATCTTCATATAAATGCTTCATCGGGTGTATTTGAAATGGGTAGAGTTCATATTCCAATGTCAACATCACCAGTAAATTGGCAACCATCTGGAATAACGGAATATGAAAAGTGGATTAAAATGCTATTAGATTTCGTCACTAAAGATTTTCCTAAGTAGTGTCTGACCGAAAAGCCTTCAAGTCAAGCAGTAAATGACTTAAGGCATATATTTAATCTTGAAGATTTTGCTGTTTGTTCATTGAAATACTTACATAACATGTTTAAAGCTTGTTATTT
>JAVCDD010000325.1 GCA_030765125.1 Candidatus Hatepunaea meridiana | reverse complement strand
TTTAAACTAATTTGTAGGTTTGGCGTCCCCAGGTTGGGGTGTGGAAAGGGGTTTTTTTTTTTTGTGAAATTTTATAACGGGGGGGGGGGGGACAGGAATGTCCGCCCCCCGATTATACCCATCATTCAACGCTCACTTCAATATCAGTCTGATCATCTTTCCGCAGTTCAGCTCGATAGCGATCCTCATCCTTCAGCAGTTCTATAGCAGTCGTCAACTGGATGTCTTCATCAAATGATGAGCGGATACGCCATTCTCTACCACCTAATGCTGAAGCAAGTTCTCTGTCAATTCGCTGATAAATAAATTTTTCTAATTCCTGTCCGATAGTTTTGCTTTCTCGTTTGAGTGCAGCTTCGATACTGTCAATATTTGCAAAATACAGATCATCAAGCGTATCGTTTCTTCCTATTTTTCGCAAAGATTCAAGCTGTTTTTCCCCACGAATGGGTGGCGTGAAATCAACGCTGTCAAGATAAGAATTGAATTCGGTTAAGATTTCAGTTGTAACTTTTACCGTATCGGGGCGTTCATTATGGGACAGCCATTCATCAATAAAATTAAAGAAAACCCCTTTCCTTATCATTTCTACACTTACCGGATCGAGAAGAGATGGTTCTATTATAATGTCAGGCGTAATGCCGCCACCGCCATAAACCTCCCGACCGGCATCAGTGTAATAAATACTCCTGCTTGTATCGGATGCTGAGGTGTCTGGTTCGGATGCTGATAAATCATCGGCTGTTAAATCATCCTCATAAATAAAATCATCACTCTTTGAACGATCACGCTGAATGCAACGCCCGGATGGTGTATAGTAACGGGCGCTGGTTACTTTGAGCGCATTGCCTTCAGAGAGTTTAAGCTTGGATTGCACCAGACCTTTACCGAAGGTAGTGGTTCCAATGACAACTCCACGGTCATGATCCTGGATAGAGCCGGCAACTATCTCTGAAGCTGAAGCGCTACCTCTATTAACCAGAACGACAAGTGGAATGTCTGAAGCCAGCGGTTTGCGAGTGCCGGGATAATTACGAATAGACCGTGGATTGCGTCCTTTTTGTGAGACTATCAATTCCTTTGGCTGCAGGAATTCCTGTGCCACGTCCACAGCAGATGTTAGAAGTCCTCCTGGATTCGATCGAAGGTCAAGTATCATACCTATGGGTTCTTTCTTCAGAAGTTCTCGCAAATTCTTACGTAGTTCTCTACCGGCTTTGCTTGAGAATGCAACTAATTTGATATATCCAATCTCACCATCCAGCATTTCTGCATAAGCGACATCGTGAATGCGGATATTTTTCCTGGCAATAATATAATCCAGCGGTTTTGAATAGCCTTTTCGTCGAATAGACAGTGTAACTTCGGAGTCTTCTTTTCCGCGTATGTGTTTTGCAGCATCAGATGTAGTAAATCCTTTCGTCGATTTGCCGTCAACAGCGACAATAACATCACCGGATTTCACACCGACACGAAACGCTGGAGTGTCTTCTATCGGAGCTATAATAGTAAGCTTTTTACTCTTCCCTCGCAGACCTATTTCAATCCCAACTCCGCAATATTCACCCTTAATCATTTCATCAAGAGCAAGATTACCTTTTTTGTCGAGGAATACGGTGTACGGATCAAGCGTGGCGAGCATACCGTCAATACCGGCTCTGATGAAATCATCAGTTTCAATAGAGTCAACATAACGCAGGTTTACTCCGCGAATGACCTCACCTAACAGTTTAATCTGCCGGGCGATCTCGCGGTAGTTCTTGTTATTATCAGCTTTCTTCGTTGTGTCTTGATCAGCAAACACTACTGACGAAAGCAGTATTAGAATAATTATCGTTTTAGATATAATTTTCATAAGCAAACCTTAAAAAAATATGAATAGCGAAGAGCTAAGTACGAAAATTTCTCCTTGTGAATGATCTTATAGAGTGTGTTTTTTTAATTCTTCATTCGTCCTTTGCTCTTCGTCCTTTGTACTTATCTTATATTCCTTGTTTTAGAATTGGTTCCCTATTTGGAGAAAAAGAATGTCCTGTTGAGGTAAGGGACCTTCATTTAATAGATGTCCCCATTGGATTATCAATGGTCCGATGATAGTGTCGAGAGCGAAATAAATGGAGCTTGAATGCATCCAGTCCTGACGTGAGATATGTGCTTCGGGGTCATCCCAACCTCCTGCAACGTCAAAGCGAAAACCTATGTAACTGTCTGCTAATATACGACTCAACAAATCGAAACGGTATTCAATCCCACCATTTATTTTTATAATCCCTATTATTTCATCAAGATGTAATCCTGGAAAATTACTCATTCCGCCTGTTCTAAATCGTTCGTCGAATGGAGTTGTGCGGTCAGCGGTTGCTCCGCTTAATCGAAAACAGAGAGTGTGACGATGTATTGGTGTGAAGTAGACGTCAGCTTCTCCCCAGAATTTATTGAATAACTTTTTAGATCCCAGATAGCTACTTGCCGTTTCATAAGCAGATTTCAGGTGAACGCCACGATGCGGAAAAGGCTCACGATCATGAGTATCAATTGCCAGTCTGGTTCCAATGGCGCTTAAGTAATACTCTTCTTTTCTATCCGAATAATTATTAATATGATTCTCCCAACGAGCGGTGAATTTCAACAAACCCCAGTTAAGCGCATGACCACCAGCTTCAAGATATCCTCCCCAACGAGTTTCACGGTACATACTATTGTAACTATGATCCGTATCGTAGGAAACACGTCTACGTTTATGATACCCAAATGAAAGACTATACATTAGTGGAAGACCGAATATTTTATCCGCCATATCAGTGATTCGGTACTCAGCATCTCTCCAACCCGCTGCGGCGAATATAATTGTACGCGCTGCATAGTTCAATCTGCTCGGATATACAAACTCGATAAAGCCACGCGTCAGACGCTCGCCTTGATGTGTAAAGTGCTCACCGAAATAATTAATTCCCAGCCGAACCGGAGGAGCAGGATGTTCGGTTACAGATATTTTCAGCGTCCAACAAGTATCAACTGTTTCATTTCGGGTTAAAACTGGATAGACATTACGAAACAAGCCGGTAGCGTATAAATTTGCCGTTCCTTTCAGTATCTTTCTTTTAGTAACAATCTGACCGCATTTAATAGGTATTTCACGTGTCAACCAGTCAGCAGGTACTTTTTCAAGACCAAGGATTTGAATGTTACATAGTCGTCCGGCATTTATGGTAATGGAAAGTACACCTGAGGTCGTATCAAAGTTCACATTTGAAAACGTAGCCAATGGGAAACCTGCCTGACGGTGCAATTTGAGTACATTTTCCAATGTTGCACTGGTAGAATCAAAATTCAGCGGTTTGCCATAAAGGGACAAGAACGTTTTTATTAAAACATCATCGGTAATTAAAGAATCACCATTGAAAACCACCTTGTTAAATCGGTTAGTTCTCCTAATCCGGATAATTAAGGTTGATGTTGTACTATCATAAAGTGCATAAGCTTCCCGGACTATACCACTATTGTATTCTTGCACAATGTAATTCCTAATCTCACTAATGTGAGTGCCGCCCTTTTTCGTCCAATCCTCCAGTTGTGCAATTGTTGATTGTTTGTCATTTGGGAATTCGATTTTATCGAAACTAATGAAATTATTATCGGAGCTTATCTCAGGTTTCCGCAAGGCTCTAAGCAATTCCGACATAGCATCCTGCATTGCTTTTTTACCGGTTTTAATAACGTTATGAAACTGATCCGGTTTAACAGTGATGATATCACCTAAGTTGGGTGTAACTACAACATCGGCAGCGTTAAGGGATTGCGTGTTTACATCTTTCTCAAGGATTGTGGTAACCTGATCAACGATATGCCAGGGTTTGATCGGTGGTGATGGGGGTCTGAGTGGTGATGTTACATCAACAGCCAACACAATGTCGTCTGTGAATACGCGTGCTGCTTCAACGGGAATATTGGAAGTGATACCTCCATCTATAAGATGAAGCGTATCATAGATAAATGGATCGAATACTAATGGCATCGACAGTGTACTACGAAAGGCAGGCGTCAGATCATCGGAATCGAAAATGAAGCCCTTACCGGTTTGTAAATCCGTCGCTAATATTTGTAAAGGAATCTTTAATTTTGACCAATTGCCTCCGGTTCGATAGGGCATATCAAGCGTTAAATCGAGCAGATTTACGTAGAGTCGCTGTCCCGGTGATAATGCTCCAGGTACAACGGGCGCCAAACTCTTACTTAACCTAAGCGTTAGCAGGTGACGTGATTGTTCTTCTTTGCGCGCAAGCAGAAGAGATTTGCGCTCCGGTTTATCAATAATGACGCCGCTCCAGTTCACCACTTGCAGTCGTGCGCTGATTTCAGCAGGTGAAAAACCGGCAGCATATAGACCTCCTACTAATGCACCAATAGACACTCCTGTAATGCCGTCAGGTTTTATACCGGCTTCATCAAGAGCTTCTAACACTCCAATATGTGCTAAACCCCGTCCTCCTCCACCCGATAGAGCAAGTACGAGACGAGGACGATCAGGCAATTTTCTTTCAGAATAGAACGGATCCTTAACAGAATGGGTGGAAATAGAGATTTTCTTCAGTATTTCATAACCATTTAATTTAGACTGAATAGGTATTCCAGCCTGTATTAAGGGAACGGTTGTTTCGTTCGAGAAACCAAAGCTATCAGATATACAGCAAAATAAAATTGAGAATATTAAAATGCTCCGACAGATAGAGTGTTTCAAAATGGATACTGTTGGGGATCGCTTCAAGATGAATGTTGTTAAGTGAAATTACTTTCAGGCAATATTATAATATAGGTTTTTCTGTAGATATTTCCAAATTAATCAAATCAACTTAAAAAAAAGTCCGGGTTCAAAACCCGGACTTTTTTTGTTAAATTAAGTATCTCCTCGAATTTAAATTCATTTATGGAAATACCGTTTATTCTTCTACTTTGAATATACAATCAACCGGACAGACCTCGATGCACATTGGTTCGTCAAAATGACCCTCGCATTCAACACAGGTTTCGGGATCTATTTCATAAATCTCGTCACCTTCTGTGATTGATTCTGTTGGGCATTCCGGCTCGCAAGCGCCGCAATTGATGCAATCTTCGTTAATGTAAAGTGCCAATGTTGCCTCCTGGAATAGCTTTAGACTTTTAAAATGTTGGTGTTGTTATGTTTTATTTTATGTGATGTTTTTGTTTATGTTCTTTGATCTTTAGTTTTCTTATTCTTCTCTAATGTCTTCCTCGCGCGCAGTTAGAATCTGATCTAACTCCTCAATGTATTTATTGGTTTCCTTCTGTGTTAGATCTAACAAGCGATGCGATTCGTCTTCAGAAACTTCCTTTGCTTTTTCAGATTTCTTGATTTGTTCATTAGCATCGCGTCTGATATTTCTGATTGAAACCCGTCCTTCTTCTGCCAGTTTTTTCACAAGCTTTATCAATTCCTCTCTACGCTCAGACGTCAACATCGGTATCGGTAATCTAATGACCTTACCATCGTTCTGAGGATTAAGTCCGAGGTCACCGGATAGAATTGCCTTTTCAACATCTCCGAGTAGGTTTTTGTCGTAAGGAAGAACAACTAACAATCGTGGCTCGGGAGCATTAATGCTTGCTAACTGGTTGAGTGGAGTGGGGCTTCCGTAATAGTCAACTCTAACAGTATCAAGCAAACTCGGTGTCGCTTTTCCTGTTCGGATGCGTGCCATCTCATCGCGAGCATGCTGAACGGACTTTTCCATTCTTTCCGATTCTATCTTAATTATATCAATCATTATTGTATCCCTTTAACAAATGTTCCTAATGTATGTCCTTCAATTACTCTTCGGAAATTGCCGGGTTTTAAAATATTGAAAACCCGAATGGGAATTTTATTGTCTCTGCAAAATGTTATCGCCGTTAAATCCATTACCCTGAGATCATGCTTTAATACTTCCATATAATCAATCTCGTCAAACATCGTTGCATTAGCGTTAGTTACTGGATCATTATTATAGACACCGTCAACTTTTGTGCCTTTCAGAATGATTTCAGCTTTGATCTGGGTGGCTCTGAGTGCTGCGGCAGTGTCTGTAGTGAAAAGTGGGTTTCCAGTTCCTGCTGCAAAGATTAATACGCGTCCTTTCTCTATATGCCGGATTGCTCTTCGACGAATGAAAGGTTCAACTACTTCGGAAATCGAAATTGCCGACATTATTCTGGTTTCAGTATCGAGTTTCTCCAGTGCATTTTGCAATGCCATTGCATTGATTACTGTTGACAACATACCCATATTATCAGCGGTTATGCGGTCAAAACCAGTTTTTATTGCTTCTGAACCACGGATTAAGTTGCCTCCGCCTACCACAATTCCAACTTCCAATCCATCTTTATGCGCTGAAGCTATCTCTCCGGTTATACGGTCAACTACGGAAAAATCTATCCCGCCTTCCTTTTTTCCTTTAAGGATATCTCCTGATAGTTTAAGTATAATCCTGTGATAAACGAACCGCTTCAATTCACTCACCAAGTGTATAGCGAACAAAACGACGAATCTGGATATTTTCCTTTAACTTCCCTGCTACAGAAAGGATTTCATCTTTAACCTTAACTTTATTTTCCTTAATATAGTCTTGCTCTATGAGACAGTTTTCCTGGATGAATTTATTGAGTTTACCCTGGGCTATTCGATCAACAATATCAGGAGGTTTATTCTGTTCTTTGATTTGTTCACGATAAATTTCGAGTTCTTTTTCGATAATTGCCTTAGGGATATCTTCCTTTCTGACGTAACGAGGCGCTGATGCCGCAACCTGCATTGCTATATCATGAGCTAATTGTTTAAAAACATCTGAACGCGATACAAAATCTGTCTCGCAAAGTAATTCAATTATTACACCTAATCTTTCACCGGGATGAATATAAGCTTCGATCAAACCTTGTCCGGTCGGTCTTTCCGATCGGGATTCACCTTTGGATATTCCCTTCTTACGCAGAAACTCGATTGCTTTATCATAATCACCTTCAGAGGCTTCCAGTGCACGTTTGCAATCCATCATTCCAAGTCCGGTTTTTTTTCTGAGAGTTACTACGTCTTTACTTGTGAATGAACTCATCCCTGTTTTTCCTCCCTTCTTACTTGTTTATCCCCGTCTTTGTTCACATTGGGTGTCACGTTTTCATTTCCTGATTGTTCAGCATTCCTGGAACGCCGAGGTCGCCGTCGTCTTGATCTGCGGGAACGTGACTTGGGAAGCTCTTGCTTTTCAGGTTCGGCTTTAACGTGCATGTCCTTGAATTTACTGCTTCCTTCTATGATGGCGTCTGAGAATGTACGGGCAATTAATCCAATTGATTTAAAAGCATCGTCATTGGCTGGAATAGGATAATCTACCAAATCAGGGTTGACGTTTGTATCAATGATGGCAAAAATGGGAATATTGAGTTTTCTTGCTTCAGCTAATGCAATAGCCTCTTGATTGGTGTCGACTATAAATAATGCAGCCGGCAATCTACGCATATTACGGATACCGTCTAATACGCGCAGAAGCTTCTGTTTTGATTTCTCAATACCGAGCTGTTCTTTCTTTGTCAAGTTTTCATAAGAACCATCGGTTGCCATTCGCTCGTAACCCTCCAATGTCTTCAAACTACGGCGAATAGTTGAAAAATTAGTTAACATTCCACCGAGCCAGCGATAGGTAATATAGGGGCATTCAGCACGTTTTGCTTCGCTTGAGACAATGTCTCGAGCTTGTTTTTTTGTACCGACGAAAAGTATGCTTTCGCCGGAAGATGCAATTTCAGTAGCTTTACGGCATGCTTCTTCTATAAGCTTCTGTGTCTGGTTGAGATCAATAAGATATATCCCATTTCGCGCCATAAAGATATAGCGCTTCATCTTTGGGTTCCAGCGCTGGGTCAAGTGCCCGAAGTGAGCGCCAGCTAAAAGAAGCTGATCTATTGATAATCGAAATTGCGAAATTTCCATTTTAACTGATGTATTTGATAAATTATTATCAGTTGTATTAACGCTTTGAGTATTGGAAGCGTTTACGGGCTCCTGGTTGTCCATACTTTTTTCGTTCCTTTTCGCGTGGGTCACGTGTTAAAAATCCATTTTTTTTGAGTGCCGGGCGTAATTCAAGATTATATTGAATAAGAGCTCTTGCCATGCCTAACTTCATAGCATCAGCCTGAGCCGATTTTCCACCACCACTTACTTTGGCGTCGATATCGAACTTATCAGTACCGCCTGCAATATTAAGCGGTTGTTCAATGATCATCTTTAGGGTATCGCGGCAGAAATATGACATTAGATCCATTTTATTCACTCGGATCTTGCCACTGCCCGGTCTGAGCCAGACCTTTGCTACTGCAGTTTTACGCTTTCCTGTGGCGTAATAGCTTTCACCTTTCAAATAGAACTCCGGGAAGTACAAAGGATAAAAGATGAAAGATTGTTATGCTGTTCATATTTATCCTTGCAATTATGTCGTGGTTGAAACAACCATGACTACAAAATTTCTTTAGTTCATGCGTTGCTGTTATGTTTCAATCCCGAAGTTTCGGGATTGAAACATAACAGCAACGTACAATAAATGTAGTCGGGCTTGTACCCAAGTCCGACAGTTTTGGTGATCTTACTTTATTTTATTTCAAATATTTCAGGTTTCTGGGCAGTGTGAGGATGTTCTGAGCCTCGGTATACTTTCAGCTTACGAATCAGCTTACGACCGAGTCTGTTATGTGGAAGCATTCCCCAGATTGCTTTCTTGACTACCCATTCAGGTTTTTGTTCCATTGCTCGATGCAAAGGTAGAATCGTTGACCCTCCTGGATAGCCGGAATGACTAAAATAGGTTTTTTGCTCAGTCTTTTTTCCAGTAAGTGCGATTCTTTCTGCATTTAAAACAATCACAAAATCACCGGTATCCAGATGAGGAGTATAAATTGGACGATGCTTGCCACGAAGCAGTGTTGCAACCCGTGTAGCTAACCGCCCTAAACGTTTGCCTTCAGCATCAATCACCCACCATTTCCGATTTATATCGTTTGCTTTTGGTATATATGTCCTCAATACAATCTCCAATATTAATTTGAATCAAATAATATAATGTTTCATTTCATTTATGTCAAGCTATCTTCAACAATGTTGAACCAACTCGACAACATATACAGATAACATTTCATATCTATATATAAAAATTATTTGTTAGTTGCATTTATCTACACGAATTAATATCTTAGATTATATAGTTAATTTCATAATCTATGACGACAGCAGTTAAAATATACTTATTTATTATCCTGTTTCCCATTATTAACAATGGCTTTTGTTGGGGAACTTCAGAATCCAACGACAAAACCGAACTTCTTCAACAGGAAATAAAGATTCTGGAACAACGCATCGGTCAAACCGAGGCAGGGAAACAGGGAATAATCAGGCAGCTTCAAGATAATGACCGTAAGATCGAGCTGCGTCGGAGACTTATCAGAGAATTTGAACAACAGTCAATTAAAAGTTCTCGAAGGTTAAAGCATATCAGATCACGCGTTAGTGATCTTGAAATTCAAATAGATGTTTTATCTGATAACCTTGCAGTTGAAGAGTCCGGTCTGTGGGAACTTCGCAATCAGGTTGGTGAGCGTATAGCTTATATGTACAAACGATTGCGAAGTGATAAAATTGCTCTCCTGTTAGGCTCAGCAAATTTAAATGATCTGTCACAACGTCAAAGATACCTTCAAGCAATAGCACGATTTGATCAATTGAAGCTCATTGAACTCAAACTGAAAAGAAATCAAGTATTCGATGAAAGACAGAAAATAATAGACGTTAATCGACAGCTTGCAGTTGAAAAGAAAACCAGACAAAATGAACTTACTAAGGTTAACAAGCTAATCAAAACCAAGCGTTCGGAAGAAAACGAACTTAAAGTTGAAAAAATAAAGAAACAAAAGTTACTCGATAGGATTGTAGGCGATAGCGAGCTATTGCATTCTTTATTAGATGAACGTCAGCAATCGTTGCAGCAAATAGAGTGGGAAATTCAGCGTCTTGAGGGGCGTAGACCGGCTGCACGAGAGACCTGGCAACCGGATGTACCATTTAAACAATTATCTGGCAAGTTACCTTGGCCGCTTGAACGGAGAACAGTAGTCCAACCTTTTGGACAAGTACGGCATCCTGAACTCGGCACAACGACAATGAATCCGGGTATTGATCTTAAAGCTTCAATTGGGGATCCGGTATATTCGGTAGCACGTGGTCAGGTTACAAGGATTGCATGGTTGCGTGGCTTTGGTAATACAGTTATATTATCGCATGGGGATGGGTACTACACAGTATATGCGCGTCTGGGTAAAATCTTTCTCGCTGAAGGTGATGTATTGGAACCGGGTCAACCTATTGGCGAGGTTGGAGACAGCGGCGCCGAATCCAGTTTCCATTTCGAGGTCTGGTCAAAGCGAAATAAGCAGAATCCATTGAAATGGTTGTTGTGATGAGTTTAGAGTTCATTGCGAAGTTTGGGATAGATTCTTGATTTTTGTTTTCTAAGGAAACGATATATCATGAGCAACACGAAAAGCATGAAAAACTAACATCACAATGCAATTACTCCGGAGTGCTCAAGCTTGCTTGAGCCCGATCAGGGACGAATTGATGTCATAACCTGCTCAAGCTTGCTTGAGCACTCCAGAGTAGGATGACGTTATTTTTAAAGAATGATAAATATAGATGCAAAAAAATGAAATAATTAGCACTACTCATCCTTTCCCATCAGTCATTGGACAGACTGAGACGAAGGATCGAGTATCAAGAATACTCACAAGTGATAAACTGGCACATGCATACCTGTTTGTTGGACCCGAAGGGTGTGGACGGTTGGCGATGGCGCTGGAGATCGCCCGGACTTTAAATTGTGCGAAAACGACAATAGCTGAAAGTCAATTTGGCTGCGAATGCAATTCCTGCCGAAAGATTCTGAAATGGCAACACCCTAATCTGTATCCAGTGTTCCCTTTACCAAAATTAGATAAAGATAAAGGTGTTCCTGCACAGGAAGCTTTGAGGGAAATTATAGCAATCAAGGCAAAGGATGTATATGCTCCGTATAAACTTACTGGTACAGGGATGATTTTGATAGATCAGATTCGCGATCTGTTTAATAAACTTTCTTTCTCAATGGATCGTCCCGGTGTCAGAACCATCATCGTTCAGCCAGCGGAACGTTTACGCGATGAATCTGCCAATGCTTTCCTTAAACTGTTGGAAGAACCTCCTGATAAATGTTGTTTTTTATTGGTATCCGAGAGTATACGCGATCTATTGCCTACAATTATTTCGCGCTGTCAAATGATAAAGTTTCCTCCGTTGGCAAAGGAAGATATCAGGGTGGAATTAACGCAGAAGTACGGTGTAGATCCGACTACAGCAGAAACTTCAGCTCGTTTATCAAACGGCAGTTTTTCACGATCTTTAGCTATGGCGCAAGGTGACACATATACCAAAATAAATGCGAGCCTGGAATTCTTGCGAGCTGCTGTTGTTGGAAATGCAGAAAATATTACTGCTTACATTGATTCGTTTTCAAAATACGAGACGCGATCTGAAATTAAGGGAAGAATATCTCATACAGCTTTTTGGATAAAGGATGCACTTGCAAGGAAGGCGTTTGATAAAGATACGGTAGAAGAACATCTTTCAATTGCTGATAATGAAACCGTTATTGAGAAGATGGCATCGCTTTACTCGAATACACAGTTATGCAACGTCTGGCAAGCGTTGGAGGAGGCTCGACTGGCAATTGACAGCAATGGAATAATACCGTTAATATTGACAGCATTAGCTTTAAAAATCCAACGGATACTAAAATGATAAGTGAATGTAATATGGATTCATCAGTTAAGCGTGGTAGTTTCTTATTAGTGGAGTTTAAGGGGAACCGACTGGATTATTTTGGCAATCCTTGGGAATTCCCATTCAAGAGAGGTGATCTGGCAGTTGTCGAGACAGAGAGAGGTCAGGATGCTGGATATATCAGGTGTGTTTTTACAAAACTAATAAAAAACAGACCACCTCCTGAATTTGACGTTGTAAGACGGGCAACCGTCCAGGATGTTCAACGGATGGACAGGTTGCGTGAATATGAAAAACAAGCGCTTACTCTTTGTAATGAAAGAATAAAAGCACATATACTGAAAATGAAGCTTGTTGAAGCGGAATGCCGATTCGATGGGCTTAAGTTGACATTCTTTTTTACATCCGAGGGACGAGTTGACTTTAGAGAGCTGGTCAAGGACTTAGCAGGCGCTTTTCGCACACGAATAGATCTGCGACAAATTGGCGCCAGAGACGAAACTAAAAGATCAGATTGTTACGGAACCTGTGGGAGAAAATTATGCTGTATCAGTTTTCTTGAATCCTTCCAGCCAATCACCACACAGATGGCGAGAGTTCAAAACTTGATTCTTAATCCATCCAAACTCTCCGGAAGATGCAACAGGCTTAAATGCTGCCTGGCATATGAATATGATGATTATTGCAAGGCTCCCACCGGGCAATCTGTAATGGAAGTTACTGAGCCGGATGAAGACAGTGAAGGTGTAGAACAAATTAGTGATTAAGAAAGTTACAAGTTATAAAGCTATGAAACAATAATTGGGCAAGGGTAAGCTGCATAAGTGTTTAAATAAGCGATATTTATAAATATGGAGCAGGATTTCAATACACTCGTTACGCATTCCTGAAGGGAATGAATGTGAATAGTGAAACCCACTGAATCAAATCGCAAACCCTATAGCGACCTCAAAGGGGTTGAACAATACATCTATTTGTAAGTTCGGGAATTAATAATGTCATCAAATTTTTATCTCACAACACCGTTGTACTACGTGAACGGTGAACCACATATTGGTCATGCATATACGACCATTTTGGCAGACGTTCTGACAAGATACCATCGTTTGTTTGGTGAACGCGAAGTTCATTTCCTCACTGGACTGGATGAACACGGTCAGAAGGTATCGCAAGCAGCCGCAGAGAATAGCAAAACCCCACAGGAACATTGTGACGAAATGGCTGTATTATGGAAAGACGTCTGGGAAAAACTAAGTATCGCTTATGATGACTTCATTCGCACGACGGAACCTCGTCATGAAAAGGTAGTAATGGACTTTCTAAACAGGATTTATGAAAAAGACGATGTATATGTGAAAAAGTATGAGGGTTGGTATTCAGTTTACGAAGAACGCTATTTCACTGAAAAGGATTTAGTTGATGGTAAGGATCCGATAAGTGGGCGACCTGTTGAAAAGCGGGAGGAGACAAATTATTTCTTTCGGATGTCCAAGTATCAGGAATGGTTGATTGATTACTATGAGAAGAACCCGGATTCAGTGATACCAAAGTTTCGTCTCAACGAGGTAAAAGGGTTTCTGAGACAACCTTTGGGTGATCTATGTATTAGTCGTCCAAAAAGCAGACTTGAATGGGGTATACCAATTCCCTGGGATGATGATTATGTAACTTATGTCTGGTTCGACGCTCTAATAAATTACTATTCTGCAACTTTGAAACCACCGAAAGGTAAAACAGTAACCTGGCCTGCTGATCTTCATTTAATAGCCAAAGACATCCTGACCACTCATGCTGTATATTGGCCCATTATGTTGCACGCAGCAGGTTACGAACCTCCGAAACAGATATTTGCTCACGGCTGGTGGTTAGATAAAGATGCAGCTAAGATGTCAAAATCAGAAGGAAACGTGATTAGACCTCTTGATCTTGCGGATAAGTTCGGAGCAGATACATTTCGTTACTATGTGATGCGTGAAATGACAGCCGGACAGGATGCTAACTTCAGCATTGATGGATTTGTCAAGCGGATTAATTCCGATCTGGCAAATGATCTAGGCAATCTCTACAGTCGTCTGGCTAAATTGTATCATCAGTTTAGTTGGGGAAAATACAAGCAGTCCGGTTCCAAGCAGGATAACTTTGAAGGAAAACTTACGGAGCAGTTGAATGCTGTAAGAGACAAAGTGAAAAATGAAATAGAAGCGATTCGACCTCATAAAGCAATCGAAGAGATAATGGCATTAGTGCGGGAACTTAACCGCTATATTGAGCACTGGGAGCCGTGGAAGAGCGCCAAGATTAAACCGGAAGCAACTGGATATGCTATGCTTGAAGCGATTGATTGCCTCGATTGGGTCGCTGAACTCTTGGCGCCGATTATGCCGGAAAGGATGAAATTACTTCGTCAATGGATAAAGAATGACGTTCATATACCACTAAAAGGTCTACATCTCTTTCCTCGAATTGATCTAAGTGAGCTTCAGATTGATGAACAGAATGGAAATGATGCTGTCAACCACGGTGGATCGACGGTATCGGATGAAATTTCCATTGAAGATTTCAAGCATCTCGATATTCGAGTGGGATTAGTTATAGAAGCCAAGAAGATAAAAGGCGCAGATAGGTTGCTATCACTAAAAGTTGACATCGGCAATGAGGTTCGACAGATAGTAGCGGGGATAGCAAAATCTTACAATCCTGAAGACCTGAAAGGTAAAAGAGTAATCGTTCTTGTTAATCTAAAACCGGTTAAGCTTCGTGGAGCGTTATCGCAGGGAATGGTTTTGGCTGCGGTCAGCGGGAAGGATATTGTGCTATTGACTACGGATGGGAATGTTGAAATAGGGGTGGAAGTTAGTTGAAGGATGAAAAGGAAGAAGGATGAAAACCGTTAAGAATAATGTCTGATTTGATACTGTAGGGAATTAGATATTTATTCATCCTTCATTCTTTTCTTCAGTGTTCCACCTCAGTAACCCCCTTTATTGTCCACAGATCAGTACTCAACAGTCGAATATCTTTCGGTTCTTCCAACGCTTGAATAGTTATTTTTACTCCAAACGAACCGCGTTCGGAACGATAACTGTCTGGTTTAATATGATGGCGCTCTAACATATCCTGTAGTTCTTTTCTTATTTCAGGATTATCCTCACGTAATACCAATTTTAGTAATAGAGGGCGTGGTCGTTCTTTCAAATGTTTCTCTATACCATGTAACATAGTTAACGTTAGTAGAATCAGACCGGTAATTAACAATCCAAACAGATAGTTGCCGGTTCCGATAATAAGTCCTATTGCCGCAATAACCCAGGTAGTTGCTGCTGTTGAGAGACTTACCTGATCACCGCTGTTTCCGATTATTACACCTGCACCTAAAATTGCCGTACCGATAATCACACCGGCAAATACGTAAGATGTTATACTTATTACATCTGGAGCAGATCCGAGTTTGACTATCTCGGCAACTATCAAGAAAAGCACTGCGCTGACACAGATAAGGATATTATCTCTAATACCTGTGCCTTTCTTACGGATTCCCCGTTCTAACCCGATTAAACCGCCGCAGATAATAGCCACTAATATCTCAATGATAAATCGAGGTAGAAGTTCGCCTAATTTTGCTAAGTCTTCCATATTTGTTTTATTGCTGTATTGTTGTATTGTTACAATGCCTGACAGACAGGAATGTCTGTCCTACCCGGTTCTGTTTCCGTAGATACCAAGTAAACGTCTAATGCTGTATTTTAAACTGCGGTAAAATTTAAGTAATGCGTGTCCGGCTTTTGCGTATGTGAACCATCTTCCAAGTTCGTTCCTACCATAAATATCTCTTGCTGCTGGCATATCGTGCTCCATTAAAACAACGTCATAAGCTTTCAGGTAGTGATTGTTAGTTTGTCGTGCCTTAATGGGATCAATAGTAATTATACCTTCTGGTGTGCTGATGAAATTCCCAGGATGTGGATCGCGGTGTATCCATCCTGACCTGTGCATATTCTTTACAAATTCAACAATGTCTTCAGTGTTGTCTTTTGTTAAGGGCTGTCCTTCAACGAAACGATATACCAACCAGCTATTAGCTACTACTTTACCGCGGGTCCGCTGCATAAGAAGCGCTGGTTGTGGTGTGTTTATGCCAACGGAAGCCATCTCCAAGCTGTTACGGCAAGCAATTTCACCTTGGGTTGGAAAAAACACCGACGTTAAACGCAGCCAGGTATTTGTGCTTTGAAATGTGAATTTCTTTATAACATAGCGGAGGCCTCCGATCTTGAAAGTTCCTACATCGCTACGATTGTCGTGCTTAAGAATGCTGTCGGGATTCTTAAATTTATTTAACAAGGTAGAGAAATCAGCTTTCCAATCAGGTCCGATCGGTATGGTCTTGTTTCCGTAAATGGAAACCTGCCAACCGGAATTAACAAAGTGGGTTCCGGTTCGCTGTTTGATCACCTATTCACCCATAACCTTGATGATAAGTCGTTTTGGTCGCATACCGTCAAACTCGGCGTAGTATACCTGCTGCCATGGTCCCATATCCAACGATCCATTAGTAATCGGCAGGATGACCTGATGGTGAACCAGGAGGTTCTTAAGATGTGCATCGCCATTGGTTTCACCGGTGCGATGATGCTGGTAATCCGCAAAAGGCGCAAGCTTTTCCAGCCATTCATCAATATCCTGCAACAATCCCTGTTCAGCGTCATTAATCCATACGCCTGCTGTGATGTGCATAGCTGAAACCAATACCATACCTTCACTGACGCCGCTCTCAGCAACTACATCAGCAACATCTTCGGTGATATTGAAGTATTCGCGCTTGCGATTTGTGTGGAATGTTCTATAGCGTGTGAGGAATTTCATTATTATTTATGATATTTACGAATCTTTTAAAATCGGTGAAATCTGTGAAAACAGCAGTCGGATTATAACTTTCTAATTCTTCATTATTGTAAACTCCTGTGGCAACGGCAATAGTATTTGCGTTTATTGCTTTACCACAGTTAATATCATGATCGGTATCACCTATTACCCAAGTATTCTGTTTAGAGAATTGTATTTTATAATAATCGCTGGCTCGTTGGTAGGCAGTCTTGATTATTGTTGTGCGGTCTTCAGCATCGTCGGCAAATCCACCAACTGGGAAGAATTTATTTACTCCGTGTATTTCAATTTTCAGTCGTGCATTTAGTTCGACGTTGCCAGTTCCTAACGCAAGGTAAATCTGGTCATTTTGTTCTAATTTAAACAGAAGATGAGCAATACCGTTATGAAGACGAGGTTTATCAGACAGATCAAGTTCACGTTTGAGATGGAATGAGGTTAGTTTGCTGAATCTATTGAATTGTTCATTAAAACCATCTTCTGTCAGGTTACAATTCTTAAGTATTTCACGGAAAATCAGCGGATCGGTAAGACCATAAGGATTGATGTTTTTAGTGGAGTTAGCTATAGAATAAATATCAATAAAAGCCTTTTCATAAGCCACTCGTGTTAATCCGGCAGAATCGGTCAGTGTGCCATCAACATCGAAAATAAGGAGTATCGGTCTTTCTTGCATATTAACAGCAGTCTAATATATTATATTAAAATCGTTGAATTTAGATTTACTTTCTATCCATTTAATATCGCAAGAGTCAACTCTGCTTATGCCGTTACCGATGCTAAAGATTTTAACAAGGTCTTCAATAATATTCCTTTCTCCTTCAACCACGATTTCAACGCGTTCATCCCAGAGATTCTTTACAGTTCCGACGAGTCCTAATTGTTCAGCTTCACGGCGAATAAACCAGCGGAAGTTTACTCCTTGAACAAGTCCCTTGACTAATATATGTGCAGATGTCATTCTCTAATTCTTTTGCATTAACCGCTGTCAACTCACCGTGGTTGACAGTTAAATAGTTTATCTTGCTGTTAACATTACTTTGTTAAGTATCAATATTGGTTTTTATAATTGTTTGAAACATTAAAAGTTCCGCGTAGGGGCCGATTTATCGAGCCCTTTTGCATAAGTAGAAGGGGCTCAATAAATTGGCCCCTA
>JAVCDD010000277.1 GCA_030765125.1 Candidatus Hatepunaea meridiana | reverse complement strand
GCTTTCAGAGTCCGCTACGTAAGCATAGTCACCGGAAACCGTGACGCCGACGGAATACCCCGGTGTATCGTAGTATCCTACTTCCTCCGGATTTTCAGGATCGGTAATATCCACTACACGCAAACCGCTTCCCCGGTCCGCTACGTACGCATAGTCACCGGAAACGGTGATGCCGATGGCAGACCCCGGCGTATCGTAGTATCCAATTTCCTCCGGATTTTCAGGATTGGTAATATCCACTATACGCAAACTGCAATCATAGTCCGCTACGTACGCATAGTCGCCGGAAACGGTGATGCCTCTGACAGATCCCGGGTTATCATCCCAATAACCTATAATCTCCGGATTTTCAGGATCGGAAATATTCATAATTTGTAAACCGGAGCGACCGGTACCAACGTAAGCCAAATCACCGACAACGACGACATCGCAGGCACTGTCCCATTGATTGTATATCCTTCCGACCTGTTCGACGTTTTCAGCGTCTTGCGAGTGAAGTTCTGCACCTGCGATCAGCATGATGCAGATGATTGTGAAAAAAAGCCTTGTATAATGCATTATTTACTCATTCAATTGATTCCTAATCTCGTTCCCGCGCTGGAGCGTGGGAACGAGTAATATTCAGCATCTGCCGGAATATGCTTCGCCTCATTCCCAACTTGATTGGGAATCCAGAGAAATCCAGGACTTACTGGATTCCCAATCAAGTTGGGAATGAGGAATCAAATATTAGAAATAGTAGAAGCGACACTCTTGTCGCTTGCGCAATGTCATTGAAATACGAAAGTTCAAGCGACAAGAGTATCACTTTGACTATTTATCTAACCAGCATAATTTTCTGTGTGAATACCTGATCGGCTGCTTCCAATCTCAGTAAGTATAATCCTGATGGAAGGTTGTTCGCTGTCAGATTTGTTGAATAAAAACCTGCCTGTCTGAAGCCTGCAAACAATTTGGTTATTTTTTGACCCAAGGGACTGTAAACCTCAAGTGATACATTGCAGGGAGTGGACAATCCGTATCTGATTGTGGCGCTTGAGTTGAAGGGGTTGGGATAGGCGGGATGAAGGATGAAGGCGGAAGGATGAAGGATGAATGAATCATCCGCCTTAGCAGGATCGGTAAAACGGTAAATACCAACATTTGTCACATCCGCCACATAGATCAAACCATCTTCCGACAGGGCAACTCCAAAAGCCTCCCCCGGCGTATCGTAGTATCCTACTTCTTCAGGATTTTCAGGATCGGTTATATCCACTACACGCAAACCGACGTATCTACTGTCCGTTACGTATGCATAGCCGCTGGAAACGGTGACGCCTCTGGCAGTCCCCGGCGTATCGAAGTATCCAACTTCCTCCGGATTTTCAGGATCGGTAATATCCACTACGCGCAAACCGCTTCCTCCATCCGCTACGTATGTATAATCGCCGGAAACGGTGACGCCTCTGGCATACCCCGGCGTATCGTAGTATCCAACTTCTTCCGGATTTTCAGGATCGGTAATATCCACTACACGCAAACCGCTTTGCCAACCGTCCACTACATACGCATAGCCGCCGGAAACTGTGACACCATTGGCATACCCCGGCGTATCGTAGTATCCAATTTCCTCCGGATTTTCAGGATCGGTAATATCCACTACGCGCAAACCGCAAGAATGATCTGCTATGTACGCATAGCCGCCGGAAACGATGACGTCGTAGGAAGACCCCGGCGTATCGTAGTATCCAACTTCTTCCGGATTTTCAGGATCGGTAATATCCACTACGCGCAAACCGTTTTCATAGTCCGCTACGTACGCATAGTCGCCGGAAACGGTGACGCCGATGGCATCCACAGGCGTATCGTAGAATCCAACTTCCTCTGGATTTTCAGGATCGGTAATATCAACAACACGCAAACCGCCTCCAACAGGATCTCCACTGATCCATATAGGACTATACGCTACATACGCATAATCGCCGGAAACGGTGACGCTGTTGGCAATCCCCGGGTTATCATCCCAATAACCGATAATCTCCGGATTTTCAGGATCGGAAATATTCAAAATTTGCAGACCGGAAATACCAGTAGCAATATAAGCCAAATCACCGACAATGACGACACCATTGGCACAGTCCCATTGATTGTAGAGTCTTCCGACCTGTTCGACGTTTTCAGCATCTTGCGAGTAAAGTTCTGCACCTGCGATCAGCGTGATGCAGATGATTGTGAAAAAAAGTCTTGTATTAGGCATTGTTTACTCCTTTAATTGATTCATAATCTCGTTCCCACGCTGGAGCGTGGGAACGAGATTAATTCAAAACTCATAATTCATAATTCAAAATAATTACTTTTATCTAACCAGCATAACTTTCTGTGTAAACACCTGATCGGCTGCGTTCAATCTCACGAAGTATAAACCTGATGGAAAGTTGTTCGCTGTCAGATTTGTTGAATAAGAACCTGCCTGTCTGAAGCCTGCAAACAGGGTGGTTATTTTTTGACCCAGGGGACTGTAAACCTCAAGTGACACACTGCCGGGAGTGGACAATCCGTATCTGATTGTGGCGCTTGAGTTGAAGGGGTTGGGGCAGGCGGGATGAAGGATGAAGGCGGAAGGATGAAGGATGAAAGAATCATCCACTTTAGCAGGATCGGTAAAACGGTAAATTCCCACGTTAGTGAAATCCGCCACATAGATCAAGCCATCTTCCGATATAGCAATACCGTGGGCATGCCCCGGCGTATCGTAGTACCCGACTTCCTCCGGATTTTCTGGATCGGTAATATCCACTACATGCAAACCGCTACAATTACCCGCTACGTACGCATAGTCACCGGAAACGGTGACACCGTAGGCAAGTCCAGGCGTATCGTAGTATCCAACTTCCTCCGGATTTTCAGGATCGGTAATATCAACTACATACAAACCACTTTCCTCTTCAGCTACGTACGCATAGCCGCCGGAAACGGTGACGCTGCAGGCCCACCCCGGCGTATAGTAGTATCCAACTTCCTCCGGATTTTCAGGATCGTTAATTTTCACTACACGCAAACCTCTTCTTAAGTCCGCTATGTACGCATAGTCGTCGGAAACGGTGACGCCAAAGGCATCCCCCGGCGTATCGCAGCATCCAACTTCCTCCGGATTTTCAGGATCGGTAATATCCACTACACGCAAACCGCTTGAACGGTCCGCTACGTACGCATAGCCGCCGGAAACGGTGACGCCTCTGGCATACCCCGGCGTATCATAGTATCCAACTTCCTCCGGATTTTCAGGATCGGTAATATCTACTACACGCAAACCGCTTGAACCGTCCGCTATGTACGAATAGTCACCGGAAACGGTGACGTCGTTGGCATCCCCCGGTGTATCACAGTAACCGACTTCCTCCGGATTTTCAGGATCGTTAATGTTCACTACGCGCAAACCGCTTTCAAAGTCTGCGACGTACGTATAGCCGCCGGAAACGCTGACGGCATAAGCTCTCCCCGGCATATCGTAGTATCCAACTTCCTCCGGATTCTCAGGATCGGTAATATCTACTACACGCAAACCGCTATAGCTGTCAGCTACGTAGGCATAGCCGTCGGAAACGGTGACGCCTAAAGCCCAATCAGGCGTATCGTAGTATCCAACTTCCTCCGGATTCTCAGGATCGGTAATATTCACTACACGCAAACCGCTTCCCCAGTCCGCTATGTACGCATAGTCGCCGGAAACGGTGATGCCGTTGGCATATCCCGGCGTATCGTAGTATCCAACTTCCTCTGGATTTTCAGGATCGGTAATGTTCACTACACGCAAACCGCTTTCCCAGTCCGCTACGTACGCATAGTCGCCGGAAACGGTAACGCTTTCGGCTTCCCCTGGCGTATGGTAGTATCCAACTTCCTCCGGATTTTCAGGATCGGTAATATCCACTACACGCAAACCAATTATATAGTCCGCTACGTATGCATAGTCGCCGGAAACGGTGACACATCTGGCAATCCCCTGCATATCGTAGTATCCAACTTCCTCTGGATTTTCAGGATCAGTAATATCCACAACACGCAAACCGCAATAATCGTCCGCTACGTACGCATAGTCGCCGGAAACGGTGACGCTATAGGCAAATCCCGGTGTATAATAGTATCCAACTTCCTCCGGATTTTCAGGATCGGTAATATCCAATACACGCAAACCGCTTTCCCAGTCCGCCACGTACGCATAGTCGCCGGAAACAGTGACGCCTTCGGCATGCCCCGGCGTATCGTAGTATCCAACTTCCTCCGGATTTTCTGGATCGGAGATATTCACAATCTGTAGACCGGAACGACCAGTAGCAACGTAAGCCAAATCACCGACAACGATGACATCATTGGCATTAATCCATTGATTGTATATCCTTCCGACCTGTTCGACGTTTTCAGCGTCTTGCGAGTGAAGTTCTGCACCTGCGATCAGTGTGATGCAGATGATTGTGAAAAAAAGTCTTGTATTAGGCATTGTTTACTCCTTTAATTGATTCATAATCTCGTTCCCACGCTGGAGCGTGGGAACGAGTAATCTGCGGGAATATGCTTTTCCTCATTCCCAACTTGATTGGGAATCCAGAGAAATCCAGGACTTACTGGATTCCCAATCAAGTTGGGAATGAGGAACCAAATATTAGAAATAGTAGAAGCGACACTCTTGTCGCTTGCGCAATGTCATTGAAATACGAAAGTTCAAGCGACAAGAGTGTCGCTTCTACTATTTCTAAAGGGAAAGCACGCTGAAGCGTGGACTTTAAACTCTATTTGAGATACTGAACCGGAATCTCTACTTTACCGCGAGAATACTTTAACCTGACAATATACAATCCAGCCGCCATATTAGCAGGCGTCCAGTTGTAGCTGCTTATGCCCGTAGATGCGTTGCCGGAGTATAGATTTCTAACCAATCTGCCTGTCTGGTTGTAAATATCAAGCGTTACCTCATCCGGCGCTTCAAGGTTTAACGTCACTTCCAACGAACTATTGAAGGGATTTGGATAGCAGGACAGCAGTTTGTAATCAACCGGTCCCTTTGTCAAATCGTCACTAACAAAACCGTGACCCACACCAATTCCCGACAGTCCAATAGCTATTGTTCCCAACGGATAAGGAATGTCAAGCGTATCGGCAAGCTCGATTGAAGTCGCGCAGACCAACCGCAATGTATCGGAATACTCTACGGCATCTTCCGGTGCGAAGGTTATTTCTAACTCAAATTCCTCTTCACCTTCAAGCGTTACAGTTAAATCCTCAATGCTGAAAGGTGATTCAATTAAAGGCAGAAAGTCAATCCGAATTTCACCGTCTTCATTTGGATTGATTATGGTTATAGTAATGGCGCTATCATTGTCGACAGCTACTTCTTCAAAGCCAACTGCTTCCGGTTCGACATTCGGTAGTTCCATATCAGGATCCTGGAGGAGGGAATAATACCCCATATCCGCTCTTGAACCATCAAAGTCGTTGAGATAATTCGGATCGCCAGCATCAATGCATGGTGAATCCTCTGTCAGATGATAGATGTCATTCTCTTCGTCTATAAAGAGTGGATCCGCAGAGATAGCGCCGTCTCCTTCTTCTATATTTCCGTAGTTACCTCCATCATTTCCCCAGACATCGTTATAGCTCGCATCTACTTGCGTTACAAAGCGAGTTCCGTACACGGCGCCGCCCCGCCCGCTGCTGTTATGAACGACAATATTGTTTATGAATTGTATCCCCATACCGATGTTAGCATAAAAAGCAGCGCCATCGTTTTCAGCTTCATTTCCAACGAACGTGTTGTTCAATATCACGGCTGCTGAGCCGGTCAAGTGAATAGCTCCGCCTTGATTGCCTGTAGTATTATTCAGAAACAGGTTGCGATATAGGATCGGCGTTGCCATCCGGCTTGCGGATACAGCGCCTCCACCAGCACCAGCGCTGTTTTCAGTAATCACGTTCAAAGCAATCATCGGCATTGCACCTTCAACGTGGATTGCTCCGCCGTATCCATTTTGCCCGGTACCACCGGTAATGGTGAAATAGGCGAGTATGCTGCGCATTCCTTCACCAGAAGTAAAAGTAACGCAAGGTCCATTGCCACCGCCGTTTAATGTGGTTAAATCTGTTCCTGATCCAGCCACGGTAACAGCTTTCCCGCTGAAATCGATATTCTCCTCATATTCACCCGGCAGCACGAGCACCACGTCACCACTGTCTGCAGCAGCATCAATACCATCCTGAATGGTCTCGTGTTGAGTAGGGACGATTAAGACCTCTGCGAACGCAGCCGTGATGAATAGTGAAAAAATTGTTAATAGAAACAGGTTTTTCATTATTATTTCCTTAAAATTAAGTTCGGAGTTCATCCCGAAATATCGGGATGCCTGGCGTTCATATTAGAATTCACAACAGATTAAACGGATTAAGCAGATTGCGTTGCTGTCGGGTTTCAAGCGAAGCGTAATCTGACGGTGAGCTGGGTAAATCTGTCAGGTTACGCTACGACTGAAACCTTGTATGTTGACGAGAACGCTTTGATACGATTATAGGATTGATACTACCTCACTAACACAACCTTACGAACCGCACTGAATTTATCCGCTTCCATTCGGATGCAATATACACCCGTCGCCGCTGATTTAGGATTCCAGGCAGCGGTATGAATACCGGCAGTTTGTCTGCCGTCCATTAGAATTGCAACCGCTCGTCCCGACAGATCATATACACGGAGTGAAACATCTGTAGGAACCGGTAGATTGTATGACAACCTTGTTATTGCATTGAACGGATTAGGGTAGGCGGGAAACAGAATGAACTCACCCGGAATAGAAATAGCAGAATCATCTACCTTTACAGGATCGGTGAAGCGGTAAATGCCCACGTTTGTCTGGTCAGCCACATAAATCAAACCATCTTCAGACAAAGCAACGCCTCTGGCATACCCCGGTGTCATGTAGTATCCAACTTCTTCCGGATTTTCCGGATCGTCAATGTTCACCACACGCAATCCTCTTGAAGCGTTCGCTACGTAGGCATACGAGCCAGAAACAGCCAAGCTGAAAGCAGACTCCCGTGTTTCACAGTTTCCAACTACCTGTGGATTTTCAGGATCAGAAATGTTAACTATAAACAAACCATCCCTTCTGGTCAGCACGTATGCATAATCACCGAAAACCTTGACGTCGTAAGCAGATCCCGGTGTGCGGTAATATCCAACTTCCTGCGGATTTTCCGGATCAGTAATATTCAATACCCGTAAATCACCTTCCTGACCATCAGCTATGTACGCAAAATCGTCAGAAACGGCAACGTTGTATGCCCATCCTGGCGAATCGTAGTATCCAACTTCCTGCGGATTTTCCGGATCGGTAATGTTCACTACACGCAAACCTTCCCGACCATCTGCCACGTATGCATGGTCACCGGAAACAGCTACACCTCTAGCATGCCCTGGAGTATCGTAGTATCCAACTTCCTGCGGGTTTTCCGGATCAGTAATGTTCACAATACGTAAACCGCTTGCATTGTCTGCGACGTACGCATAGTCATCGGAAACCGTGACGCCCCTGGCAAATCCAGGAGTATCGTAATATCCTACTTCCTGAGGATTTTGGTAATCAGTAATGTTCACTACACGCAAACCGCTTGTATCATCCGCTACGTATGCATAGTTCCCGGAAACCGCGATATTGTAAGCTTTCCCCGGTACCTCGTGACATCCTTCTTCCTCTGGATTTTCAGGATCATTAATATTCACTACTCGCAGTCCATGAGTCTGGTCAGCCACGTATGCATAATCACCGGAAATCGATACCGCGCTGGGATATCCCGGTGTATCATAATCTCCAACATGTTCAGGATTTTCAGGATCGGCAATATTCAATACATGCAAATTAGATCCTGTTGCCAGGTAAGCGTAGTCGCCGGAAATCGCGATGTCCACTGCACCTTCAGGTGAATCATAATATCCGATGCCTCGTGGATTTTCCGGATCAGTAATATTCACTACACGCATACTTCCATAGTACATTATGTACGCATAGTCACCAGAAATCGTGATGCCTCTGGCAAATCCATTTCTTCCCCAGAATCCTGCTTCTTCCGGATTTCGCGGATCGCTAATGTTCACTACACACAAACCACCTCCAACAATATTCCAAGGGTCCCCTATTGGCGCTTCCGCTACGTATGCGAAGTCACCGGAAACTGCTACGCCGTAGGGATCCCCCGGTGTATCGTACCATCCTTCGAACTCTGGATTTTCCGGATCAGTAATGTTTACTACACTCAAATAGCCAAATCTTAATTCCCTACCCATCACGATAGATTGATCTACTATGAATGCATAGTCGCCTGAAACCGCAACGTCCCTGGGATACTCCCACGTATGGTAGCACCCTACTTCAAACGGATTTTCCGGATCAGTAATGTTCACTATGTACAAACAACCGCCCAATACGTATGCATATTCACCGGAAACCTTGACGACGCTAGCATAGACATCTTCACAATATCCAATAACCTCCGGATTGTTCTTATCTGACAGATCTACTATTTGCAATCCGGAAATTCCAGCGGCAACATAAGCCAAGTCACCAACCACTTCGACATCCTGGGCATTGACCCATTGGTTGTAAATTCTTCCAACTTGTTCGACGTTTTCCGCGTCTTGAGCATATGCACTTCCAGCCAAAATGGCAAGCGTAATCCCAACCAACAGAACGATTGAATGTTTCATGATACATTATCCTCTGTTCGTGAACATCGATTCTTTTATCCGCTTAATCTGCTTAATCTGCTGTGAATTATGCCACAACCTACCTTGATAAAACCACAGGATAAATATTTCTATAACCTTCCGCTTCAACCTGAATTAAGTATTTACCGCTTGCTGCATCGCTTGGAACCCAGATAAATGTATTTTCTCCTCGCTTTACAAACCCATCATTCAATACAGTTATCAATCGTCCTTTTAAGTCGTAAACTGATAAGCAAAGTTGTTCTCTTTTATCAAGGTATACTTTTATGTTTAGTGAGTTATTGAACGGATTTGGGTAAACCTTTGTTAGTGTGTGTGATTGGATTATTCCTTCATTATCTAAAACTCCGGCAGGCGCCAGAATATTTGTGAATTCGGAAACAGCATCGACTTCATGTTCACCATCGCTTACTTTCACTGTCCATGTAAACTCACCTCCAATTTCCATGCTCAAAATATAACTTAATATCGTTGTTGAAATAGATGTATCGGCGAGATCGTCCCACCTTACCGGAAAACTACCGGTGCTTATGGCAAGACTATATAAGACTGAATCACCATCCGGATCGTATGACGTTTGCCAAATAAAAAGCGAATCCGATTCAGTTGGATGAATCGTTATACCATCCTCAGGAAACAGTAAAGCGAACTGATCAGGTGGATCCGGTTGCGGATTAACTGTTACACAAAACGTATCGGCAATTGTAGTATCCTCTATTGATGCTGTGATTATTACTTCGGATATGCCATTCCAGTTTCTACGAGGTCGCAGAAAGAACTCTCCAGTTCTTTCGATACGCGGAACCAGTCCAGGCGCAACTGGGACTTCGTAGACTACACCTCTTTGTGAACTGATAAAGACGCTGTCAAGATCAGCAATGTAGAACTCATCGCTGTCCTCGTCAACATTGAGATTTGGCAGCTCAACATCTCTTCGGAATACCGCTGAAACTTCGCCTACAATCCGGAAATTCAATTCGCGAGGATCCCAAGCGTTGGATTCCGAAGTTATCATTGCTGTGTGATAACCGACCTGATCTGCTGTAAAGGTTACAGTGATCCATTGTAAAGCATTGTGAGCAACGCTAAATTCCGTCGGATCCAGTTCAAAGTATCCGTTATTACAGGGAAGATCATCGACAAAGAGCGCTGCGCCACCCCATCTGTTTCTAATATGTATTTGAAAGGAATATTCCTCAGCCCAGAGTATTTCATCGAATATGTTGTTCATATCAATTCCCCACCATGCCCCCCAGCCGTCTTGCCAACCGACCTCTATTCGGGGATATTCAACGGTATGACCGACAACCGGGACGGTGTACTCCTCACGGGTAGGATCATTTGAAGTGAAATTCATGAAAGCATAGACGTGGTCTTCATTGATACCTCTGCCACGCTGCTCCAGCACAAACCTTTGGTGTTGATTTGGTCTTACGACGCCTTCATTCAGATTTACAGATATCCAGTCGTCCACCTCTGCTTCAATCTCAAGACTCCATTCGAGGTCTTCATCACCGCTGTTATCAATCCTGAATGTATCTCGTAAGGTTACCCATTGAAGCCGGTGCTCAACGTTGCGTGGATGAACGGCAAAGTCGGGGAATGCGAAGCTGTCGATCACGGAGGCAAAGCATAAGATCACGGTTACAGCAAACGTTAGTAATATCCGACTTGTTTGATTATTGATCATTGTTTCCTCCTTGGAAGATTCGGTTTGTCTTTGGTCATTTGTCTTTTGCTTAGCTTTGGTGAAGCCGGAAATAAGGGGGCAGTATACCTATTTTATAAATACTCTTTGAAATAACGACGCTCTATGGAAAAATAGGTATACTGTCCCCTTATTTCCTAACGACCAAAGACTCCTATCAAACACTAAAACTATCCCCCTCAATAGCCAATTCACAAGATAAATTATACTTTTTCTTCTTAATATATCTATTTGCTTCTTTTAATATAATTTCACAGTCATTGTCTTCCCTTTCAGGAGCGTGATGCGTGAGGTAAATGTGCGGAACACCGGCTTTGTGTGCAAGATCGGCTACTTCGACATAAGTGGAATGCCCCCAACCGCGACGCTTTTCGATTTCATCAGGAGTGAATTGTGCATCGTGAATAAGTACGTCTACGCCCTGGCAAAAGGAAATAATATCCTTTGGAGTATTTCCACCAGGATATTGCAGACCAAGTTCATTATCTGTAACAAATGCAACCCTCTTCCCGCCACATTCAAAAAGATAAGCATAACCATTGCCGGGATGATTTAAATTCATAGTTGTGATTTTAAGGCTGCCTAATATTAAAGGATTTATTAATTCATCGTGGAATTCAATATCAGCACGTAAATCATCCATATTAACCGGGAAATACCTGTTGTCATTGCGTCCATATATATCATGCCTGAGTACTTCCTGAGCCATAGGGTTTCCGTACACCGATATAGAATGAGCAAGACTATACGCCGGTGCAAAAAAAGTATATCCCGCCAGATGATCCCAATGGGAATGCGTTAAAAGCAGGTTGATATGTCCGGCAGGCATTTCCTTCATTAATGAAGCGCCAAGTTTCCGTATACCTGTTCCGGCATCTACGATTACACGCATCTCATCGTCGGCGAACACCTCCAGGCAGGTAGTATTGCCACCAATCTTAACGGTCTCTTGTCCTGGGGCGGGAATAGAACCCCGGGTTCCCCAGAAAGTAATTTTCATTATTTCCTCGATTAGGCTTTGGGCTTTGTGTTCCCGTCGGGTTTCAAGCTTAGCGTAACCTGACGGGGAAGGTTGCCGGGTTACGCTAAGCTTGAAACCTTGCAGCAACGCAAAAGTTAAGTTAATAATTCTACGGGAGTATCCACTCTAACGGCTAAAACACTTGCTGCTGAAGCCCTGTTTAATGATATTTCTATATAACCGCCACTGCCGGGCAGAAAAAATGGTATATTATCACGTTGATCAACGTAGCTTTCAGCTCTTTCGATACCTTTGTCTTTCGCTACACTTATAACACCTGTCAGATCGTTAGGTAGATTCGTTATAATATTACCGAAATGATCAATATATACAACTTCACCGATCCATTTACTACCAACCAGGCGCGGTTTTGCTGCAGGAGATGTATTTTTCAAATTGCCGAATTGACCAATTAATTCAAAATCTGACCCGTTAGCAAGCTTTCCGGCGATTGGAGTGAATAAATCCCGACCATGGAACGTACAGGATAAACTATCAATATCAGCATCCTCTTTATCAATTATTCTCACAATATAATCATCTTTAATGCCAATGATGTATGAGAAAACACCATTATCGGGTCCGATGAAGTATCTTCCATTACTTTTTATCAATACAGCTTGTCGTTTGGTTCCAACTCCCGGATCAACTACCACTACAACGATTGCTCCCCTCGGCAATTGCTTTGACATCCTTCCAACAATATACGCGCCTGCTTTAATATCACCAGGTATAATGTTATGTGTTACGTCAATTACTCGTACAAAAGGACAGATAGATAAAAGAACAGTGTGCATTTCTGAAACATAGCTGTCAGTTAAACCAAAATCTGTAATGAAAGCTACAATCGGTTGATTTTGAATCATTGGATTATTTACATTAGTCTTTGGTCTTTAGTCTTTAGGTCTTCATGTCTTTGTGGTAGGTTTACTTCCTGTTCACTCACATCAGGTTCTCTATCTTGATCTCTTGTGAAAAATGTTGCCAGAACAAGGCAGACAGCGCCAATTGAAACTGCGGAATCTGCTACGTTAAAAACAGGCCAACGATGCATAATGAAATCCGGGAAGTCTACACTGATAAAATCCGTAACTTTCCCAAAGATTATCCTGTCAATCAGATTGCCTATCGCTCCACCCATAATGAATGCAAATGGTAATCCATACTTATATGGGAGTAATGGATTCCTGTAAATATATATACCAAGAGCGGTTGCAGCAACGAAAGAAATCACTGCTAAAACAATCGGTGGTATTATCCTGATACCAAATGCGATACCTGGATTCTGCACGAATACCAGCCATATCAAATCACCGTTAAATAAACGAATGATTTCATCGTGAGGCATATAATTCAAGACCAACAATTTAGTTAACTGGTCAAGAATCACAATGCCTACTCCGATTGACAGATATAACCTGCGATTATTATTCACTACTTTGGACGTTGTTTTTCTTCTTCCAATTTACAGGCAATACAAAGCCGTGCCGTTGGTACAAGTTCAAGCCGTTTTTTCTGGATTGGACCTCCACAACTTCTGCAGTATCCATAAGTTCCCTTATTAATCATATCAAGCGCCCTGTCAAGGAACTTCAAGTAACGCCCGCCACGGGAAGCGAAAAGAAAAGTCTTCTCACGTTCCTGAGCGTCCGTTCCCTGGTCTGCCATGTGAAGTGAATAGGTTGAATGACTCCCGGAATACTCCTGAACCGTGTTCTTGGTAGCATCTTTTAACTGAACCAATTCACGCAAAATTTTATTGCGCCGTGTGGTGATTAATTCCTGGAAGTAATCCTTATCCTCTGGAGAATACCGATTGACTTCTTGTGTTTTTGTTTGAGTTTCGATTTTGTTTTTTCCTTTTTGTCCCATCGTTAGGGAATTATTTCAATCGTACCAGATTGATCTCCTATTTGAAATGCTGATCCCGTGTTTAGATTGTGAGTATAATCCAAAGAAACGGCGAGTGTTTCGTTCTTAATATAATCTTTATGTTTCATAACCGCTTCATTGATTTCATCATTACTACTAAAGCGAATCTTAATCCGTTGTGTAACCTCCAAATCCGCTTCTTTTCTCATATTTTGAACATAATGTACAAATTCACGAGCCAGCCATTCATACCGAAGTAGATCATCAATTTGGTTATTAAGAGCCACTGTCAACCCTCTATCGGTTCGAACCCAATAACCTTCTCTTGGAACCTGTTCAACGAGTATCTCAGTAGAATTAATAATTTCGCCACTTATTTTAATATCTCCCTTTTCAAGAAACTGCTCGATGGTTTTATTATCAAAGGCTGCAATGACTGCAACGACATCCTTTAATTTCTTGCCTAACCGGGGTCCAAGCTGTTTATAATCCGCTTTTGCCCGTAAACTGTACAACTCACTTACATCACCAGTATATTGCAACTGTTTAACGTTGAGTTCATCGAGAATTAAACCCTCGATCTCCTGATCCGGTCTCACTTCCATACCTAATACGGTAATGCTTTGAAGCGGCTGCCGAACCCGAACGTTGCCTTCATTTCGTAATGAGAGGGCGATTGACACAATCTCCTTAGCTTCACCCATCACTTTTTCAAGCGCAATATCCCTCGCTTCAGGATTGCCGGTTGGAAACATTGCCAAGTGTACACTATCCGGAGCAGACATATCATAAGCGCGTTCGAGGTTCTGGAAGATTGCTTCAGTTACAAATGGCAGGAAAGGCGCCAGCATCCGGTTGAAATTGCACAACACCTTGTAGAGCGTTGTGTATGCGGCAGCTTTATCCTGATCATCTTCGGATTTCCAGAAGCGTCGTCTCGATCTGCGGATGTACCAATTGGTTAGCTCGTCTATGAAAGTAATAAAAGCATTGGAAGCGCTCGTCACATCATATTTATCAAGTGAATTCTCAATCGTCTCACGCAGCCACTCCAGACGGGATAATATCCAGCGATCAAGCATGTGATGGGATGTTTCTTCCGTGTCCATACCAGGTTTCCAACCGTCAACCCTGGCGTAAGTCACAAAGAAACTATAAGCGTTCCAGTATGGAATCATTACTTGTTTCAGGCAATCCGTTAGTGCAGACTCCTTGAATCGCTTTGACATCCAGGGATTGACTGTATAGAAATTCAATCGAACCGCATCTGCGCCATATTTATCACACAACTTCATCGGATCAACAACATTGCCTCGTGACTTGGACATTTTATGCCCTTTTTCATCAGCAATAAGCGCCGTGCAAATAACATTCTTGTAACTTGACTTGTCCGTTAACATCGTTGATATTGCCAGCATAGTATAGAACCAACCGCGTGTCTGATCGAGAGCTTCACAGATAAAATCAGCAGGATATTGACTATCAAATACTTCCTTAGAGCCGGAAGCAGCCGGATACCCCCATTGTCCCCACGGCATAAGACCGGCATTGAACCAACTGTCCAGCACGTCTGGCACACGCATCATCACACCACTATTGCATTTCCTGCAAGGCAATTCGAATCTATCAATATAAGGTTTATGTGGGTCAAAATCATCCGGAAGCGGTTCACCTTTCAATTCTTCGAGTTCTTTCAGTGAACCTACGCATATTTGATGACCGCATTTCTTGCATGTCCAGATTGGCAAAGGAGATCCCCAATATCGTGAGCGAGAGATCGCCCAATCAACATTATTTTCTAACCAGTTGCCAAACCTGCCATTTTTAATATGGTTAGGATACCAATTGATATCTTCATTAGCTGCAAGCATTTTATCTTTGAACGATGAAGTCCTGATAAACCAACTGCTTGTGGCAAAATACATTAATCGTTCATCGCAACGATAACAATGGGGATAGGAGTGTTCGAGCTTCTTCTTTCCAAATAGCAATCCTTTTCCAGCAAGGTCTTTCAGTATATCAATATCAAGTTGACTGTCCGAAAACAAACGACCAGCAAATTTAGTACTCCGAACGCATCGTCCTTCTTCATTGACATTCTGGACTATTCGCAAACCGTTTTTTCTTATCAGGCGAAAATCATCTTCACCATAAGGCGCGAGATGGACGATGCCCGTTCCATCCTCAGCAGTAACATATTTGTCACAGACTACCCTAAAACTGTCGTCTGGGACTCTTGTAGAAAAGGGTTCTAATGAATTTTGCTCTTTATATTTTATAAAGTGACTATTATCCTCGATTTTCTCACACAACTTACACTTTAGTAAACCACGAGAAATATGAAAGTTAACGTCTTCTGGTTTGATTGTATTATAGTAATGTATTTTACTTCGGTTCAATACTTGTTTTATTGATGAACAAAAACGAGTATGAATTTTACGAGGACTACCATATGTATACTCACGTCTTCCTTTTAAGAAAACTTTATCATTTCCGCGCCACATAGATTTATCATCGTTTACAGTTACATTTGAATGACTTGAGATGCCTCTCAGTTGGAATTGCCATAAAGGTTCATAAAAAAGTCCTTTCAGGTCGGAACCTTTCTGTTTACCAATCACCTTATACTCACCCAACATATCCCTAAGCGCTTCAAGACGCGCTTCAGCCACGATCAGTTTTTCTTCCCCTGCCTCAACCGTTACATAAATCAAATCCGGGTTAACAGCAAGCGCAATATTAGATAATAGAGTCCAGGCGGTAGTTGTCCAGGCGATAAAATAAGTATCCTTTTTTCCATCAACCTGGAATTTCGCATATAAAGAAATATCGGTAACATCCTTATATCCCTGTGCAGTCTCGTGCGCAGAAAGAGACGTCCCGCAACGAGGGCAATAAGGCATAATCTTGTGCCCTTTATACAGCAATCCCTTTTCCCATGCTTGTTTCAACACCCACCAATCAGTTTGAATATAGTCTTTAGTCAGCGTAGCGTAATAATTATCAGTATCGAGGAAGCGTCCGATGCGGTGGATAGCGTTCGTCCAGGAGTCCTTATAGCGATATACAGTCTTGAGGCAGTAGTCAATATATTTCTCAACACCGTAGGTCAGGATGTCGCGTTTAGTCTTCAGACCGAGTTCCTTCTCGGCAGTAAGTTCAATTGGCAGACCGTGTGTATCCCAGCCTGCTTTACGCAAGACTCGATAGCCTTTCATCGTATAGTACTTGGGCCAGAGGTCTTTCAACGCAGACTGCATCATGTGCCCGATATGAGGCTGTCCATTCGTTCCCGGCGGACCATCGTAGGTTACATAGTCGGGACATCCTTCACGTTCGCGAATGGATCGCTCCTGGATATCACGATCTTTCCAAAGCTTAAGAACCTGATGGTCAAGCTCTGGGAAGTTGATTTTAGGGCTTACGGGAACGGGTCCTTCGCCGATATTTTCATTCCATAGTTTCGTGGTTTGTTACTCCTGTTCAGGTGTTTCTGATGTTGATATCAACAGACAGATGAATCATCTTGCTTGTTTGCTTGTGATTCCGCTGAGAAGACGGTGTATCTGGTCTTAGTGCAACAGGTCTTGATGCAGCAGGCGGCGTTGAAGGTCGTGGTGTTTTGGGTGGATTATTCACGCCACCTTTTCGAAAATTACCTTCTTTAAAAGGTTTGAGTTCAGCCATTTTCCTTCTCCATTTTTTTTCTTCTATTATCCAAATTCAGGAATTCAATTGCGACTTTACCTTGTTCTGCAACAAAATACATCCCTCTTGTTCACCTATGGAACATTCCTGGATATCACGCACTTGATGAATCACTCTGACTGCTTGCTTGTGATTTGGATGTTGGTATTAGTGGAGCAGGTGGTTCAGTAGGTCGCGGCGTTTTAGGTGGATCATTCACACCACCTTTACTAAACATTCTTTCCTTTAACGGTTTAAGATCGGGAACCTGTATTTTCTTTTTTTTAAATCCTAACGATTCTAAAACAGTCATTTTTCTTCTCCATTTTCTTTAATCCCTCTATCTTCACTATCCAGATTAGGGAATTCAATTGTAATCTTACCTCGTTCAAAGGCAAAATAGATACCAGGAGTTCTGTAAATAAACTCACTCGTAGAACTCTTATAGACCTTAACTTCCTTTAAAATAAGTTCATCCTTATCTCTTGCGTCTGTTTCAGAAAATGCAGCAACCCAACCAGTATACATTAGATCATTTTCAAAGTCTCTAATTACTACCCATTCAGTGTTTTTAATTGAATTGAATGTATAACTCCAAACATCAATATCACCAATTTTTTGTGAAGCTCTAATTCGTTTAGCAATTCTGAATATCAATTTATGATTTATAACGTAAACAAGCGCTAACCCTACAGGTATTGATAAGAAAACCGTAACATAAGCAACACCTTTAACATCCACCTCGCCAACAACGGCTATCTTTTTAAGGAAATCCACGTTTTCTATTCCAAGACATCCAATCTTAGAAATCAGAAACCATATCAGGTAGTTTAATAAACCAAGAACAATGCGTAAAGTAAATAATTCAGCTTATCCCACTTCTTATGAACAGTCAGTGCATCAATAACAATGAGGGAAATTATTCCGGGAAGAAATGTGAATAACAGCTTAAATGTAAGATCTGTCAGGTTCATTAGACAACTTTTTGATAATTATTATTCATAGGTTTATGTTCTCAATTCACCGGAAATTCCTCATCCCCCAAAACCCCCTCAATAATCTTTCCCATAACCTCCGATCCATCCTCAGCACGCTTCAGCAAAACTTCAATATCAAGCGGTTCCAGACATTCCGGGAAACAATCGTCTGAAATCAGGCTTAACCCAATGACTCTCATTCCACCATGCACCGCAACAATAACCTCCGGTACGCTCGACATCCCGATCATATCAGCGCCCAGGGTACGCAGCATCCGATATTCTGCACGGGTTTCAAAAGAGGGTCCCGACATCGCTGCATATACACCCCGCGATAGGCAGTAACCGATCTTCATTGCGTGCTTTTCAGTTAGTGAGATCAATTTTCGGTTGTACGGCTCCATCATATCCGGGAAACGCAGTCCAAGCCGTTCGTCATTGATGCCAATCAAGGGATTATCACCCATCAGATTAATCTGATCTACAATAACAACAATATCTCCTGCTGCGTACTCAGGATTCAATCCACCTGATATATTCGATATAATTAAGTTCTTAGCGCCTAACATTCTCATCACCCTCACCGGGAAGGTGATCTCCTGCATTGTGTAACCTTCGTAGTAATGAAAGCGACCATCCATAGCTATGACTGATCTACCAGCGATTTCACCGTATAGCAAACGCCCCTTATGAAAATCCAGCGTCGTATCTACAAAGCCTGGTATTTTACCATAAGGAACTTCAATCTCAATATTCATTCCGCTTGAAATAGCGCCAAGTCCGCTGCCAAAGATCAGGAATGCGTCAGGATTTTCCTTGAAGCCAAGTTTTTTTATAAAACTAACCGCTTCTTCGATTTGTTCATATAGATTATCAGTAATTGATATATTCCTATGGTTTTTTTGCATTGCTTTCTGCATCGGCAGCCAGGTCCTCATCTTCTAATAACTGAATTAGTTCAAGTTCAGAGCGCAGCAGACTTTTCAGTTTACGAATGAAGCTGTTACGACGTTCAGCAAGCATTTCCATATCACGTCGGATGTCCTTGCCCTTCTCTTGAGCTGCTGTAATTATTTTATCTGCTTCAAGTTTTGCTTCTTTTATTAAAAGGTCGGCTTCGCGTTTGGAACCTTCACGTGCGCCTCGCAGTGTTTCCTGAGCGTTAACCAATGCCTCTTTCATATTTTGATCAATTCGCTTATATGCTGCTAATTCGGATTTCAGCGACTGTATTTCTGTTGTCTGCAAACGTGCTTTTTCGACCGTTTTTTCAAATTCGTCAGCAACGGTTTCGAGGAAGTTACGCACCTCAGCCGTGTCGTATCCTCGCATAGCACGACCGAATTCCTGTTTCTTTATTTCTAAAGGATTAAGCAAGTTTCCTCCTTATGTTGCCATCCGTGGTCCGAAGATCGCCGTTCCGATGCGAACGATTGTTGCTCCCGCTGCAATAGCCAGAGGATAGTCATCCGACATCCCCATAGAAAGTTCCCAACTTCTTGCAAGCGATGAATGAACTTCCATAACTTTTGAATTTAAATCTCTAAGCTTCTCAAATGCGGTTCTTATAAGAGCATCATTATCGGTATGCGGTCCAATAGTCATCAAACCATTTATCATTATACCGGGTAAAGCACTGATTTCTCCAACCATATCGACAAGTTCATCCGGGTGTATTCCGGATTTAGTAGTTTCCTCCGAGACATTTACCTCAATTAATGCTTCAAGCGATTTGCCCAGATTCATCGCTGCATGTGACAGCTTACTCGCAAGTTTAATACTGTCAACTGATTGAATAACATCAAATAACTCAGCGGCTTTAACAGCTTTGTTTGATTGTAAATGACCAACCATATGCCATCTAATCTGTGTCACATCAAATCCAGCGTCTATTAGATGTTTCTCTACTTCAGGACGTTTCCAAAGGGTTTCCTGTACTTGATTTTCACCCAGACACCTAAGTCCTTCTAATACAGCGGCTACTATCTTTTCAACAGGTTGACGTTTGGACACACCGACAATCTTCACAGACTCTAGATCACGACCGGCATTGACAATAGCAGAGGCAACCTGTTGTTGAATGGCTGTAAAATTAGTGATCATGGTATTCTTAATAAACCTTTTGATTAAACCACAGTTAGATAATATAAGGATTTCATTAATCTTTTGCAAGATGTTTATTAAGGATACTATCTAATGGTTGAGGTTGCATTACTATGATGAAGGTGTTATTTTCACTATATGTGAAAACAAGCGAACCACCTATAGTGGAAAGACAGTCTAATGAATCGGAGTGCACAAACCTTGCTTGCGCTTGCCGAAGCAAGCTTCCGCACTCCGGTTCAAAAAGCAGGAAATAAATTGCGCGGAATCATACAAACAAGAAATATTGAAACTTCTTTCATCAACGAGAGTTGGTTTAATATCCTGGCTCAAAAGAAAAACGAGATTCGTATTGGTCGGGATGCTGCTCAACCGCGAAAACTAATAGCCGTCTTCGGAGGCGCTAACGTAGATGAAAACTCAAACGCCTGGCGTAAATACTTCAAACTTGGTAAAGAGATCGCATCTCGCAAAGCGATTTTAATGAACGGAGGTTATGGCGGTGTTATGAAAGCTACTGCTGCTGGAGCAAGATCAGTTGATGGTATTACGATAGGAGTTACTTGTGATAATTTACCGGACAGAACTCCGAATCTTCATATACAATTCGAATGGAAGGTTGAAAGATGGGATCAACGGATGCTGGCGTTGATATGGTTAGCAGACGGATATGCGATTACACCAGGTTCCAGCGGTACATTGGTTGAGTTATCAATGGTTATAGAAACTCAAGCAAAAGGTTTCATACCTGTTCGCCCGATTGTCTGCCTGGGAAAATACTGGAAACCGGTTACTAATCGAATCGATAATATTAGTGAGATGATACGATTCACTAATTCACCAGCTAAATGTGCTGAAATTCTAACTGGTTAGTTCAGAATCAAGTTTCAGTATGCGCACGCTATATAGTGTCTGACCGGAAAGCCCCTTTTTTGTCATTCCCGCGAAGGCGGGAATCCAGATAACTTATTGTTTCTCCTGGATTCCCGCCTTCGCGGGAATGACAAAAAGGGGTTAATATCCAGTAAAATG
>JAVCDD010000192.1 GCA_030765125.1 Candidatus Hatepunaea meridiana | reverse complement strand
CTGCGCGTCCACTTAATAATACCGGAGTAGCGAAGCTTGCTGCACGTCCACTTAATAATACCGGAGTAGCGAAGCTTGCTGCACGTCAACTTAATAATACCGGAGTAGAAAAGCTTTCTGCGTTCTCGTACGGTGGCGCATGCGTATCTGCCTGCGAGCGCGCAGCAAGCTTCGCTACTCCGGCTGAGCTAAAGGCATAACCGAATTATTTATTCTATCACTAACACACTAAAGTGCGAACTCTAAACTCGATTTTTCACGGAAACATTATAATAATGCCTTTAAAACACCTCTTCCCCACTCCGGTGTCGCTACTGAATGTATGTGCAAATAAGAAGCAATAACGTTACTTACTATTATACCATCACGTCCTTCACCTATACCAGTTCCTCTGGTTACCTTAAAAATAGTATTCAACTTATCGCTTGACACAATCTGTGAATAATGAAATTCATGTCCTCTAATTCTGGTTCCGACCTTCAGGAAAGGATTGTCTCTATCAACTTCCACCTCCTGATAGCCATGTCCCTGGGGACGGTTGTGCATCGCTACGTCCGCCGGTATTACACCAGCCATCGGATAAGTATTCCCCTGCCAGATAAGTTGCTTAGCCAAAAACATCAAACCTCCGCATTCAGCCCAGATCGGCAGTCCTTGTCTGGCTGCAACCGCGACGCTTTTCATAAAGGCACAGTTATTTGACAGTAACGCAGCGTGAGTTTCCGGGAAACCGCCTCCAATATACAACGCATCAATTTCCGGTAAGGATTCATCACTAAGCGGGTTGATTTCTATTAAGCTGCAATTAGAAGACCTCAGAACTTCAAGGTTCTCAGGATAGTAAAACGTAAACGCTGACCCACTGAAATAACCGATTCTTCGCTTGCCTACTATATTAACGCTTTCAGGCTTGTTATCAATATCAATAGCCAAAGGTTCGCAATTATAGGTGATTGCCAATACTTTATCTGTGTCAACCGACTCACTAATCAGTTTTTCAGCCACATCGAGCGACTCTTCCGCTTCTGAATATTCAGAAGGCGTAATCAGACCAAGATGTCTGCCAGGCAAAGGATCATTTTTAATTCTTGGAATAGCGCCCAGTACCGGTATACCTGTTTCCTCTTCAATAGCGCGCCTGACGATTGTTTTGTGCCTTGTGCCACCGGAGCGATTCAATATTACTCCGGCAATATTGACTTCCCTGTCAAAGAGTTTTAGTCCAAGAACAAAAGCTGCAATCGTTCGTGTAACCTTGGTAATTGGTAGAACAATTACGACAGGTGTATACAGCAGCTTTGCCAATACCGCCGAAGAATGCGTTCCTGCTGCATCTTCACCGTCATACAGACCGCGGTTGGCTTCGATTAGATTGATGGCATCCAAATGTGAATATTTTGTAAAAGAACGGAGCACTCTCTCTCGTTCCATCATCCAGGTATCAAGATTATGAGTCTCGATACCGGATGCCAGGGTGAGCCATGCCGGATCAATATAATCGGGTCCCTTTTTAAAAGGAACAATCTTTATCCCTTTACGACGCCAAGTCCTTATCAGACCCAGCGTCACAAGGGTTTTTCCGCTATCTCCGCTACTGCCGGCAATAAGCAGTCGCGGCAGGTTCACTTATCAACCTTCCTTGGTAGGATTAGCTGCGCCTTCAACATGAGGAAGCTCAATGTAGCTGCCTCCGAAATAGGTGTATATGCAGCGTTCGGAAGTAATAAGTATTTTAATCGCTTCTCTACAAATCTTTTTATCTGCTTTTCCAGGAAAAAGCTCCCTCATCGCTTTCTGCAAATCCATCGCTTTATACTGCTTTTGACCGGCAGCATCTTTAATCATCTTGTACATTGCATCAGCAATTTGCTCAACTAAAGCTTTATCAGCCATAATGTTAATCCCTTTAATAATAACGCCATCAAACTCCGGAGCGCTCATGTTTGCTTGAGCAAGTTATACAATATATTAGTCCCAGATCACGCTCAAGCAAGCTTGAGCGCTCCGGAGTGATCGCAGTTTAGAACCGCAAGTGCGTTGATGTATTATATGTAGTTACAGCGTGCTTGAAGTCGTCAATGTGCTCTTTCGAGAATTCGATACCAGCCATCTCGAAGAAACGGGGCCAACCGATACGATTGATCCACTCGCCCATCCTCTCGTACGGTCTGGCTATCAGCCCAAACATAAACGAGATTCTTTACAGCTTCAACAACCTCAGGCCAGCGCGGTGGGTTGTTAGCTATAAACGGAACCGCTAATTTCGAGAACATCGGTTCGGTACGGGCATTACACACTTTACCACCAACCCAAAGGGAAACACCATCGTTTTCCGGATCATTCAACGGCATGGAAGGACAAACTGTAAAGCAGTTTGCACAGAACATGCACTGCTCTTCAATAACCTCAACCGATGGGTTGCCATCCACTGTTACAGGACGAACAGCCGCTGTCGGACAAGCGGCAACTGTATTTGGAATCTCGCACATCTTACGCAGCCGATCGTGATCAATTGTCGGGGGACGGCGATGGATACCAAGGATAGCGATATCCGAGCAGTGCACGGCGCCGCACATATTAAGGCAGCAAGCCAATGAAATGCGCAGCTTGGCAGGTAAACGCATATTAGTAAACTCATCCATCAACTCATCCATTACAGCTTTCACTATGCCGGAAGCGTCGGTTGCTGCTGAGTGGCAATGCACCCAGCCCTGAGTATGAACGATGTTGGTAATCGAATTACCTGTTCCGCCAACCGGATGTCCCAGAGCTTCGACTTCTTCTCTGATGTGCTTGATGTTCTCTTCTTTGGTAGTCAGGAATTCTACGTTGTTGCGGCTGGTCCAACGGAGGTGTCCGTCGCAATATTTATCCGCAATGTCACAGAATTGACGTACCTTCGGCACTGAAATCAGGCGCGCGGTGGCGGCTCTGATTGAATAGATTTTATCACCGGACTCCGCCGTATGAACGTATACGCCCGGTTCAAGAATCTCGTGGTCTGCCCACTTGCCATAATTTGCTTTAACCACCGGTGGCAAGAATTTTTCATAATGCGGTGGTCCTATGTCGGTCAACCTTTCAGCTGGTTCTGCTGTCATTGTTGATCTCCTATATCTAAATTTATAATCTCTTGAAATGTGAGAGTTCAGAGTTCAAGCTTCAGCTTGTTTGTCTTTCATAACAAGCATCCCGAATTATCAGGATAGACTCTAAACTCGTTTCCTCGCTGCTGTCAAAATAGGTTAACAGCCTCTGGTATCAACGCTGTCAACCTATAGTGGTTGACAGTTAGAAGAGTTCAGTCTTATTCCTCTTCTCCCTCGTCCTCATCATCTCCTAATTCATAGAAGACATACGGGTTCTCACGAGGATGTTTCACCATTTCGGCAACCGGTTCCAAACCAATTGCATCGAGGAAATTGCTCATCCCGATTCTTTGGATGAACTCACCAACACGTTCGCGGTTCTTTCCTTCTTCACCCCATAGTTCCCAGATTGCGTCAATCAGTTCGGGAAGATCTTCATAAGAAGGTTCATCTTCGTTATAAGGAGGTTCCATCTTCATAAATGGTATAAGAACACTTGACATTTGCGCACCTTCAAGGATGGGAGCCTTAGCGCCAAGCAGGATGGTACAACCACGTTCCTTACCAGGTTTAAGAGCTAAGTGCATTACATTAATGCAGTGCATACACCTTGAACAATTACGGTTGTCAATGTGGAGTTCCTTGCCGTCCCAAGCCATACATTTGGTCGGACAGCGATCAACCACGACATTCTGGATGTCAAGTTTCTTTTCTTCAGCATACCAGAGAACTTTGTCTTTATCAATCTGGATGTCGTCTTTCCAGGTGCCGATGAATGACATATCGGATCGTGCTATTGAGGCAACGCAGTCATTGGGGCAGCCAGAAAATTTGAATTTAAACTTATACGGGAAGTAGGGACGATGAAGCTCATCCTGAAACGCCATGGTTTGTTCATAAGCGCACTTCAGTGTGTCATACATTGCCCATTCACAACGTGCAGGACCTACGCAGCAAGAGGGAGTACGTAGAACCGAACCCGATCCACCGAGGTCGAAACCCATTTTTGTCAGGTCGTTAAATACAGGCTCAAGCTGTGGGGTTGTCGTACCGAGAAGAACAATATCACCTGTTGAACCGTGAATATTGAAAATTGAAGATCCGCGCACTTCCCACATATCACAGATTTTCCTCAATGCTTCCGTCTTATAGAACCATCCTGCGGGTTGATTGACACGCAAGGTATGAAAGTGAGATACATTAGGGAATTTTTCCGGTTCATCGCAATAGCGACCAATTACGCCGCCGCCATATCCCATTACACCAACAATACCGCCGTGTTTCCAGTGGCAAAGCTTTTCATTATAAGAAAGCTCAAGTAAACCAATCAAATCCTGAGCCATCTTGTTATTTTCCGCTGCAGCTTCGATCTCTTTCACGAAGCTCGGATATGGTCCAGTCGTCAGTTCAGCAAGCTTTCCAGTAGCTTTGGTTGTTTCCGCCATAATTTCTCCTTTAATAGCGTTTATTAATATTTTTTAAGTTGCAAGTTACAAGTTACAAGTTTGCAAGTGCGAAAGTGTGAAAGTACGAAAGTGAAAAACCGTTCTTTCGCACTTTTGCACTTTAACACTTTCGCACTTGTTTTTAGAAATCCTTATAAGGATTTGGACCGATGTCGTTCACTTCCTCGGCGAAATCGTTTATTAGTTCCGGTACGCGATGCCAGTCGGATAGCTCTACCTCCATAATCTGGACACGTTCCGGTTCGAGGACTAATTGTTTTAGTTTTTCACGAACGTTTTCCATCCTGTAATCACCTAATTCGCTACCTCTTATATAATGACATTGGTAATCATCACCGCGTTTACAGCCGAGCATCAGGATGCCGTCGAATCCTGCTGAAAGTGCATCGGCGATGAACACCGTATTCACCGAACCTATGCAGCGCACAGGGATGATGCGGATCCACGGGGTGATCTTGTGTCTGTACCAGGCGGCAATATCAAACGCAGGAACTGCATCGTTTTCACACATAAATACCAGATAACGCGGTCTCTCATCGTCCTCTTCCGGCATAGAAATAGACTTAATCATCTGTGCGACTATGTTTGGCGAATATTCCTTGAATGTAATAATCCGCTCAGGACAAGCGCCGAGACAAATACCGCAGCGACGGCAGCGCAACGGATTGGGCAGCGGTGTGCCTTTTTCGTCTTCGTCAAGAGCGCCAAAGGGACAGTCCTCCGTACAACGCTTACACTGAGTACAACGCTGCATAAAGAAATCGGGAATATCTATCTCCCCCGAACGAGGATGAACAGCAACGCCTCGTGAAGCAGTCTCAACTGACTGGATAGCTTTAAGAGCTGCACCTAAGCCGTCATTCTTTGCCATTCCCATATCCATCGGGGCTCGGACGGTACCAGCGGCATATATACCGGTACGACGTGTCTCGTAAGGGAAACATATAAAGTGCGAATCCGGGAAACCGTACTTCAGAGTCGGCAGATCGGTTCCCTGACGATAAGTAAGGTTCAGAATATTCGCTCCGGCTTCCGCTCCGGCTGCCTTTGATTTCTCATCACCATTTTCGCTGGTCTCCGGATCGGCTTCCTTCTCTTCTTCAACAGCAGCTTCTGCATCTACAAACGTTGAGGGAACCATACCTGTTGCAAGGACGAGCATATCGGCATCAATACTAATCTTTTCGCCGAGCAACGTCTCATCGAGGGTTATAGTCAGACCATTATCATCACCTTCAGCAACTTCAACAACTTCACCTTTTGTCAAATATATGCCCTCTTCCTCCTGAACGCGTTCATAAAACTGTTCATAGACGCCGGGTGCACGGATATCCTTATAGAGTAGGTAAACGTCAGTATCCGGCATCATTTCACGAACATAGAGCGCCTGCTTCAGAGCCGCCCGGCAGCAGACTGCCGAACAGTAGGGAAGAAATTCCTTGTCGCGCGAACCCGCACAATGAATGATGGCGATGCTCTTGGGAGCAACGCTGTCGGATGGTCTGGCAATCTTGTTGTCAAGCGCCATCTCTTCCATTGCGATGTTGGTTACCACGTTCTTGAATTTCCCGTATCCGTATTTATCAACAAGTTTTGTTGGATCGTAAGGAAGCCAACCTGTCGCCTGAACGATAGCGCCCATACGAATGGTTTCCTTGCCGTCACCGTTCTGAATGGTAACATCAAACTGCCCGGGTTGACCAGCGGTTTTAGCGACCGTAGATGAAGTCAGAACTCTAATCTTATCATTATCATTAACAGCTTTTGCTAATTCAGTATGCGGAGGTTTCTGAAGCTCACGATACGGTGCAGCTTGGGGAAGCACAGCTTTGAACTTGCGTGACCAGCCGCCGAGATCGGCTTCCTTCTCAACGATAACAACGTTGTAACCGGCGTTAGCGGCGGCAAGCGCAGCGTTCATTCCGGCAACGCCCCCGCCAACGACCAGGATGTCTTTCGATATCTCTTCCTGCGTCGGAACCGGCGGTTCGCTGTTTTTCATCTTCGCAACGCTCATCCGCAAGTAGTCTTCGGCGAGCTCCTGATAAAGCTCATCGGCTTCATCCATATCGGTCTTGAAATCAGGATCAATAGTCCAAGCGACAAATTCACGCATCGGAACGCGGTCAACAAGGACATCACCACCGAAATCGAATTTGTCAGCGAAGTAACGACCGGAACAACCTGCGATTATAACACGGTTCAGTTCTTCAGTTTCAACATCCGACTTGATCTGTGCCTGACATTCATCTCCACAAAGGAGTGGATCAATCTTGCATAATTTGCATCCGAGTTCTTCATCAACCGTTGAGGAAAGAGCTTCAATGTCGATTGCATCTTTAATACCGCAACCGGAACAGATATATAATCCTATTTTGGTGTCCATTGTTTAGCTCCTCCCTATTATTTGCAACGCTTTAATGACCGCACCGGTTGCTTCTTCATTGGAAGTTGCTACGTCCTTGGGCGCTGCCGCCACGCCTGCGCTGATTATGGCTGAACCATTGTTGTTTTCGATAAAGCCGTATTCGGTTCGTTTAATACCGGAAATTAATGTAGTGTCGACAGTTGGAACCATTCCTGTAGCAAGTATAGCCAAATCAACCGTTACGTGCTCAAGCATTCCAGTCAGAGTATTCTCAGCGGTCAGGATTACCATACCGTCCTCGGCTTCCTCTATCTTTGCGACCTTGCCGCGGTGGATGATAGTCTTCTCATCACCCTCAACCTCTTGCAGGAAATCTTCCCAGCGTCCGGGTGTGCGGGCGTCAATGAAGAAGATATGAAGTTCTGCATCGGGATACTGTTCGCGGATGTAGCGGTTCTGCTTCAGTGACGCCATACAGCAAATAGCTGAACAGTACGGCAGATGGTTCTCATCTCGCGAACCGGCACATTGGACAAAGGCAGCTTTGGTGATCGGCTTGCTGTCGGATGGTCTGACTATCTTGCCCTTGGTCGGACCGCCTGCAGACGCCATCCGTTCCATATTCATATTGGTTACAACGTTCGGAAGTTTGCCATAACCAAGGTTGTCGATCTTAGTTGCGTCATACGGTTCCCAACCCGTCGCCCAGATAATAGCTTTGGCGTCAATCTCAACCGTTTCAGCTTTCATATCGAGGTCAATGCAGTCATATTTTGCTGCAAATTCCTTCATTGCCGGATCGTTAATCGCTTCTTTTTCAACGAAGAAACCGAACGGATAGGCGAGTTCATTAACGACACGCAGAGCTTTCACCTTCCGCATCCCGAAGTTGAAATTATCGGTAACTTCAACCGGGCATTCCTTGGCGCATTCCTGCAGTTCACTATAGTTCCCCTTAACATAACGGGGTTCTACGTTGATAGTCGCTTTAAATGCGTCGGCATCGCCTTCTATCTTGGTCGGGCTGGCACCGGTCAGAACCGTGACGTCAGGATTCTGACGAATACGACGGAAGTTGATTTCGAGTCCGCACATCGGCGGGCAGAGCTTGGGAAAGTACTTATGCATCTGCACCACCCGTCCACCGAGCCAATGCTCTTTCTCAACCAGAACAACCTTCTTACCAACCTCAGCCGCTTCCACCGCAGCCGTGATACCGGCAATCCCGCCGCCTATTACTAATAAATCTGTATTCAATTTATCTCCAATAATGGATTATAATCAAGTTTAGAGTTCAGCCTTCAGGCTGCTTCTAAAACGCTAATACAGCGCATTAATGATTCTGTTGATTAAGTCAACAATTTCAGAATTACCCTCCCATTTTGTCATTCCCGCGAAGGCGGGAATCCAGAGTTTTCAAGTATTTAACAAACACCATCTGGATTCCCGCCTTCGCGGG
>JAVCDD010000281.1 GCA_030765125.1 Candidatus Hatepunaea meridiana | reverse complement strand
TGTGATGTAGTTATTTCCTCAACCTCAGATGAGGTTGAGGAAATTGTACAAGATATATCGCTAAATGATGAGATATTTGAATTATAAACATAAACATCAATCAAAAATGTTTCTCCGGCATCAACCAACTCATTCTCGATATTGCCGGTTACATCTGTAAGTGCGTAGTTGGTGATTGAGGGATAATTGCTCCCTTTAATGATCGGAATCGTTGTAGTGAAAGGTTTGTAATTGGGTGCAACGACGTACAGTTTTGCGTTTGTGACAACACTGTCAGGGAAAAAGCTGCCGGTTTCCAGAACACCATCCTTGTCGCTAAAGGTTGAGTAATAGAAATCCTCATCTACACTAAGACTGAGCGAAACATGAGGCACATCGGCGTTTGTTAGGTCATCCTCAATGTCGAGGTTTGCATTATTGGACTGTCCAGCACTATACGCACCCGGGAAATTCTCTTCAAAGTCATGAGGCTCATCTGTCCAAATGTAAGCTTCTGGATCGCCTAAAAGGTTGTAACCCATGAAGATAGTTCTTGTTGCTCCGTAACGTTGAGCATAGGCAATATTGTCAATTTTTGATTTCGCAAGAACTTCACCCATCGAGTATGCAGACCCCTCGGTTACTAATTCCTCAAAAGCTGAAATAAAGAATTGAGTGGATATATATGGGTAATCATATGAAGAGGCACCAATGAAACCAATGCCACCCCCATCTTGGTTACGTATCCAGGCTTCTCCAATACAATCTGAATTAAACATTCCTGGTTCACAACTCACCGCAATCCACAATCCATACTTGTTTTCATTTGTCAAGTTCATCATATTTAATCTTGTGAGATCATCAGAACCACATTTAAGCTTATACTCATTACCATGCCCGAAACTAAAAATTAACGAATATCCTGAGTTTAGGCTGGCTGTAACGGAATTCAGGTTCAGATTCTCATTAGTTTCGTTATGATGGACTTTTGTCACATTGTCTGGTAATAGGTCCTCTAATATGCTGCCCGTGAGCTCACTATCACCCGCAGTAAGCATATCAGATTCAATGAACAAGGCTTTTTCACGATATTGTTGAGGATTGTCGAAGTAGGTTTGATAATCATTTATTTTGCTAACAAAGTCATTGGCTTCTTGAACATTTCTGACTGGTGCTCTACCTACCCAAACTTTCGGGTAGAGGTCTATCTGATCAGATTCGCGCCATCTGTTTTTAAGATCCCCAATATAGGCATTCTTATTTGTATTCCAGCCTTTCCCAAGGCATGAATAGTACATGTCGGTAGCTATGAATCGTTTTTCTTCCTGTGTCAATATCATTCTGGTTGGTATTATATCAGTATCACCGCCTATCAGAACCCACTGCAAACTCCTTAATCTCCAAGCTCTCGCGAGAAAAAGATGAATGGCTTCCGAATCATCACCAACATTCGGAAATTGTGCACGGATTGTTTCCAACGTTACAACACTTGCGTGAATTCCACGATCCCGTTTATCTTGAGCAAGATCATTAAATGAATTAGCCAGAGCATCGGTAGTGATGATCACATACTCCAACGGAACAGCGCTTCTTTCTTCTTCTGAGTCTCGTTGTGGAACACCGCCAGCAGTTTTTCTATCAAACGATGACGAGATGACGGACGGAGTTCTAAAGCATGAGTTAAGGTCTTGGGGATTATCTATGATACTGTTAATGTATTTTTTAGTCTTATTAATGTTCCTTATAGTAGCATAAAGTACCTTGTCATCAGTTTCCTCGCTTCGTCCTTCAATAGTAAAATCAATTGTCTCAAAATATCTAAGGCTCCCCGTTACAGGATTGTACTGCATGGGGTATACTAAAACATCAACTACTTTCGCACCTAATAACATACCCGTACCAGTAATCTTGGCTAAAGTTTTGGGATAGTATTCATCTATAAAATACATGTTTGGGTTTTTCTCTACCTGAGATATTCGATCATGATCGTTCAGAATCTGATATTTCCCTGGCATAATATTGAACTGTCCTTCTAGTGAGATCGGTTCAATTGAGCTTATCCTGATATCAGTTGGGACAAAATTCTCCGGGATAACCAACCTTATCGATTTTGCGGGGATTGTTGGATATCCCTCACTAAAAGTCGGAAATGACCCGGAAAAAGAAATGGAATGTTCACCTCTATCGGAATTTATGTTAATCATATCAGAATCTAAATCGAAAGAATAGTCGACTCCTGCTATGCACACTGATGCAAATATGAATATCGTTAAAACGTATGAATAGAATTTCATCTTATCTCCTTTGGTTCAAATTTAGTTTAAACAATTGTTTACTTTACTAATGTAATTTTCTGCATTGACATCTCGCTTGGATTGGAGAGCCTTAATAAATATGTTCCAGTTGGCAGATGGTTCAAACTTACCGGATATCTGTATTTCCCCGGCAATTTTTGATCCTTGAAAACCTCCTGGATAAGCCGTCCGTTTGTGTCGAAGAGTGAGAGGTTAACTACTGAAGGAACATTTACATAGTAGGATAACATTGTACCTGAATTGAATGGATTTGGGTAGCATGCATCCAAGAAATAGATGTCAGGTATATGTTCGCTAACATATGGTGCATCTAAAGGTATTGTATTGAAGAGCACTGTCCAGGCAAACCTTACATCCTCAGGACTACAGGGATACCAATTCCGACCTCCCCCTAATTCTTGATAAACCCAGGTAGAGACAACGATGGAACTTACCCCATTTCGCTTCGAAGCGAGGGTAAACGGTACATCATAAACATTGTTTCCATCCGCAATTCCTCCTCTACCATCTTCGAGCTGCCAACATGGATTAATTCGATAATATCCCAAAGTCCCAAGATCCTGATCACCGGGCGCTCCTCTCCCCCAAACGTAATATTCATACCCGGGATCTACATCTACATAAATGGTGACTTTGGCTCTCCTGGCTCGGCTTGTACCGTCTTGAAAACCAGGGACACCTTTTAATTTATATATTGGATGGTAATTACCATTTTGTGCATTGTGTTCCCAATCCCAATATGAAGTAGTAACCCTCTCATTTTCATCTCCATAATTATAAGTAAAATGTCTTAACTCCCAAGGATCATTAAGATAATTCAGGGCTGCTTGCATATCAATCTGACCACATCCAACGTAATCATTCCATGGTTTTTCACCTACCATGATATCTAAAGGTCCATCTTCCTGAATCGCATTTCCCGGCTCATCTTCGGGAAGTTTTGCCGAGTATCTTATAATATTCTGAATATCCTCACAGTGCATATCCTCCATTTCAATTACGTCGTTTTCCACAGTGGTGTGCGTTTCTTTATAATAACCTGCTAATAAAGCAGCCAGACCACTTACAAGTGGCGTTGAGAAAGATGTGCCACTACTAAGGATTCTGTAAGTACCATCTACATCTGTTGAAACTATTTGATCACAAGGAGCCGCAACATCCATAAAATCAGATCGTGACGCCACATCATCCCACATATTCTCTCTATAGGAAGTACCTCCTACATTTATTACAGTATGGATAAAGTTTGTGGCAGGCATATGCACGTTCTGCAATTCAGCCTCAGAAACGTTACCGGCTGATGCCACAATCGTTGTATTAGCTTTATAAACGTTATTGTATTGTTCAACAACTGAACTTACAGCATGGTCCCAATAGGTGCAAACATTTACTATCTGGCAACGAACGTCATTACCCTCTCTTCTGCCGATCAACAGATTCAAATGGTGACTCATTTCTCTCTGCCAAGAATTTGGATAAGTTTGCTGATACCAAGCCCGTGGTTTATCTGTGGCTTCGCAGGCAGTAACAAAAGTCTCAGAATTCCAATCGATACCAGAGATTCCATCTTGATTATTGGTTCTTCCAGCTGCAATACCCGCAACATAAGTTCCATGATCACCCACACGCCGACTACCATCTTGTGATCCATCTCCGTGAGGGCTGCCAGGGGCAGGTTTGAGATCCTCGTGATTAGTATTTACTCCTCCACTTTCAAAGAAGCCTATCTGGATATAATCCTTCTCATGATAGCCTTCATCTTCTTCTCCATTTGGATTAGGTCCGTAACCGGTATAAATATCCCACGCTTCAGGTGCATTTATATCCGTACCATCAAGAGTTTCAGGGTCATCATCCTCATTTGCAGGATCATCAAGATATAATTGTCTTGGAAGTGTAGCAAAATAATAATCGTTAGTTAATATCCTTTCATCAGTGTTCTTGATTGATCGCTTCATGTCCCTCCCCGCTCCCAATAACGGATCAACATACAATACCTCATCCAAATCACACAACGCATTACCGATATTCTCATAGTTGTTAAACGGTACTACCACATTGAACACCTTAGCGAGGTTCATCCTCCGGCGTCCAATTCCCCACTCATCGGTGTAAATAATGGTTTGTTCGTCAAAGTCCGGGAACGCAGTGTAGACCTCGGTAATACTATAGCTATC
>JAVCDD010000006.1 GCA_030765125.1 Candidatus Hatepunaea meridiana | reverse complement strand
GTTGTTTGTAAGTTCATATTTAACACAACTATAATGTACAATAACAAATGCAAATTGTCAAGGATAATCTAACTAATTTCTTGTTTATTAGTGATTTGTTGTGCTGATAGTAAATCAACAGAATCATTAATAAAAATAGGTATACTGTCACCTTATTTCCCCTATAAGTGGCAAATTATTACAAAGTAATACCATTTGTCAAGTACAAATCACAGAAAGGGAGGTATATATAAAAATATTCATTTATTCTTTATAAATTACTTGTAGGTTTTTTAGTTTATGCTGATATTACTTATTAAAATCACTCTGTGGTCTCTGCGTCCTTTGCGGTAGAAAAATATGACAAAATCCTTAATTCTAAAAACCGGTTTGCTGCATCCTGATCTTGAGCAAGGCTTACTAAACGACCTGAAGCTCATCAAGGAAAGTGATCCGTTTGAGCCGATAGTTGTTCTTATCGGGTCGAATCTGCTTCGGGAATATTTGAATTGGCGATTGATCGCTTCCGGTTTTGATCTGTTTAACGTACGATTTGTAACCTTTGCCAATCTAACAGATGATCTGTCAATAACGGAAAGACTGACCGATTCGCGACCTGATCTGCCGTTGAACGGGGAACTTGCCTGCACCATTCTTGCTGCTGAAAGCCACACAAAGCCTCGTTATTTTCAGAAAGTATACGACAGACCTGGATTTCTGCGTGCGCTTACTCAAACATTCGTCGATCTCGATGAAGCGAATATCGAATATATTGACAAGGCAACAGGATACGACCACACCGGCAAGCTCACAACCTTAGCGCATCTCCGTCATGAATACATCAAGCAGATCAACCATTTCCGCCACTCACATGATGATCTTCGCCCTCTTATCGATCCCTTATCACTATTTCAGCAAGTATATCAAACCGACCGGCTTTTTATCTATGGCTTTTACGATTTCAATGCTTTGCAGAGGCAGTTTATCAGTTCACTTGACGGTAAGATCGAACTTCGAATATTTCTGCCATACCTTGAAGGTAAAGATTATGGTAATGCTTTCCGGTATGCTGATAATACTTACAATTTCTTTGCGGACGATGCTGTCAACCGCGGTGGGTTGACAGCAAGGGAACAGCCTGAAGGCTGGACTCTGAACTCTCGTTGTCAGGGCTTTGGCAATCACCTGTTTCGATTCCAGCCGGAAGAGATGGGTAGTCCTTATGCGCCATCCAACCGCTCACTGTCGGTTTTTACAGCGTCTAATCCAACAGACGAAATCAGAGGGATCGTTAACCGGATAAACGAGCTTGTGCTTTGGGAAGACGTGCCCTTATCCCGTGTTGGTGTGTTGCTCTGGAAGCCGGAAATATATCTCGAATCACTGAAATACGAGCTTGATCGCGCTGGTTTACCGTTCTGCAATGCTATCGGTGAACCGCTGGATAAAACTATCGAAGGGAAAGCTTTCATATCCTTGTTGAATATGACCGGGAAACCCTTAGAGCGAAAGGCGTTGATGGATCTGATTGCCGTATCTGCGTTGAGACTTGATTCTACTGACAATCCTGAATCGGAAGAGCCATCAGATCCGGTTGCCTGGGAGGCTATCAGCATTGAGACCGGTATATTGGAAGGAAATCGCGAGCGATGGTTAAATGAGCTTAATTTCCTGGAAACCGCCATCCGCGAAAAAGAATCCTTTTCCAAGTGGAAACATCATCTTATTACGGTTAATCAAGTACGATTATTTCATTGTTTTATCGATAAACTGTTTAATCTACTGGAAAAACCTTCCAATAAGGACACCTGGACCGGTTATACCGACTGGGTGGTGACCTTTATTGAAAATATGCTGCCTGACAACGACAACACAGAAAAGTTAAAAAACGCCGTTTCTGGTTTAAGAGATCTCGATGAATTGACCGAAAGAATCGAATTAAAAAGATTTATCACTGATGTCGGCAGCCGGCTTGGAGAAATCAGGTTAAAACAGGGACGATACGGTGTCGACGGCTTGACCATAAGCGATAAGATGTCGTCCCGCGGGCTATCTTACGATCTATTATTCATTCCAGGTTTAGCACAGGGAATGATACCGACGCCTCCTCGCGAAGACCCTATTCTCAATGATTACGACAGGCAACAAATCAACAAGGTCTTTTCAAATACCGGTTCAGCAACAGCAAAACTACCGGAACCGCTGCCCTTAAAATCAAAAAGATTGGATGAGGAAAAACTACTGTTCGCATTGGCTGTAGATTCGGCTGAAAAACAACTGATATTGAGCTATCCGCAACGTAGAACTGACGGCAAAGATACATTCCCCTCCCGATTTCTATTGGATATGTGCCGCATAGTCAGTGGCAGCCTTGTTGAGTCGGACAAACTCGATGAACTTGATTTTTACGAAGATGATATTAAAAGCCCTGATAATGATAAACTCAAGCGGCGATTTACCGATCCGCTACGTTTCCCTATTGAGTGGGTTAAGGCAAACGTACCTGCCGAAGAGGGTGATCATGTAATTCGGGAACTATATACCGGAAGATCGGAACGGTATACACGCTGTATGGATGTTACCAAACATAGACGGACAGGAAACCGCTTTACTGAGTGGGACGGTGTATTACCAGAGGGATGGGATAGCCGTGGCGTTATTTCCAACAGGCACAGCGTCACCAGCCTCGAAGATTTTTCAGGCTGTCCGTTCCTATACTATATCAAACATATACTAAAGGCTAAACGCTGGGAAGAACCGAAATTGGCAATAGAACCTCCGGCGATTGCAATAGGAGAGGTTATCCACGCCGTTCTGGAGAGGTTTTACACTCAAACGCAGGATTCAGGATGGCTGCCGTTAAAAGATGACGATTTAGATAATGTCAAAACCGCAATAAAGGACATCCTCGCTGATGAGATGAAACGGATTAAAAACAAATATCCAATTCCGCGAGTACTCTGGGAACTGGAGAATAAACGGCTGGAAGAACGGTTGCTGCGCTTCATCATCGAGGACATTAAGCGAAGTGACGGTTACAATTTCGATAAAGCTGAAGTGGAAATAGACCAGATACTTACATTTGAAACCGATGAAGAGGAATATCGAGTTCACCTGTCGGGAAAGATTGACAGGATAGACTTGTCAGACGATAACCGTTCAATCCGCATAATAGACTACAAAACCGGTCAAGCTCGATCCAAGGCGAACCAATTCTCAGGCGGTAAATCATTACAACTTCCCATTTATCTGAAATCAATACTTGATAGTAATCCTGATGCAGACCTGCAATCGAGCATAGCTGAGTATCTGCATATTAAACAGGATGGAAGTATTAGATCCATCCCCTTTGAAGGACAACAGCTAATCGAACGCTCTGAAGATTTAGGACGCCTGGTTAAAATCATCACCGAGAGCATTAAAACAGGCACATTCCCGCCAATTCCCGACAACAATATCTGCCGGACTTGCGATGCACAATATCTATGTGATTTTCGCAGTCGGAAATCTGTTGAAGATGATCCAAGGGTGGCGGGGATTTTGGAAGGTAGGGAGATTGAATAAGAAGTGAGCAAGTAAGCAAGTGAGCAAGTGAGAAAGAAAAACCTGCGTTCCAGTTGGGTTTCAAATGTAACTAGCAACTTGTAACTTGCAAACTTGCAAACTTTTACAACTCAATTTACTAAACTATATAGAATTAGTTCTTATGAACACAATACCAAGAGATAATCTTCAACGTGAAAAAGTCCGTAGTGAATGGCTGAAACACTCACTTACTGTTGAAGCAGGAGCCGGTACAGGCAAGACCAGTTTGCTGATTGACAGGCTGATTGCGTTGATTAAACTATCTGAAATCACCAGATTAGTGGCTATCACTTTTACTGAGAAAGCCGCTGCAGAGCTAAATGATCGTCTGCGTCGAGAGTTGGAAAGAAAGATAATCTCAGGAGATCGAAGCGATAAGGATAAGTATGTCAGAGCGCTTGATGATATTGACCGTGCGCATATTTCAACCATTCACGCTTTCGCATCTTCTATCATCAGAGAACGCCCTTTCGAGATAGGACTGGAACCTGATTTTGAACATTTCGAAGAGGATGAAGATAATGATCTCTTGTTGCAGGTTCTGTCCGACAAACTATCTGCACCAAATCCGGAACGGGACCAGAACATCTCGTTATTCCTGACGCTGGGCGGATACTTCAGCCAGTTAACAGGATTACTGAAAAAACTTAACGATGAACGAGAACTACTGCCCTTTTTCGAAGCAGCTACTCCAATAAGCGACCCTGCAGACTGGTTTCAGAAATATAAGGCTAAAGCGATTGATTTAGCGGATACTGCCGATCTTTACTGCTCAGAAGCCGATGATAAAGGAAAGATACAAATTGAAGCGCTCGTCGCTCGTATGCCAACCGCGGATAACGTATCCGATGATGAAGCTTGGCGATGGCTGGTTGAAATCGCAAACTTAAGTCACAGCAAAGGTAATCAGAAAAACTGGTTGAAAGCCGATTACTGCAGACAGCAAAAGGCGAATATCAAGGAATTGAAGGAAGATGCTTTAGATTTTTTAGATCGTGCAAAGACAGCAATACTGGAGAAACTTATCGTCTGGCTAAGCGAAATCATCTTTCGCGTTGAAGAAATAAAGCTCGGCAACAGCCGTCTGACATTCCAGGATCAATTGATAATCGCTAATCGTCTGCTTCAACAATCGGATGTGTTAGGGTATTTCCAGCAGAGTATTGAATCCCTTCTGATTGATGAGTTCCAGGACACCGATCCGTTACAAGTTGAAATCGCTATGAGATTGGCATCAGCAAAACCGGACGTTATCGCAGTTGCTGATATTCAACCGGGAACGGGTAGAATCTGTCTGGTTGGCGATCCGAAGCAGTCTATCTATCGCTTCCGCCGCGCTGACCATCGTATCTATCATCAAGCGACTGAACAAGTTCAGCGTTTTGGTAACAAGGTAATAGTTTCGCAGAATTTCCGCTCCTCACCGAGTATTATTAAATTCGTCAACGACTTCTTCACTCCACTGTGGTTAACCGAAGCTAGAGACGGTTCAAAATACGAACCGCTAATTCCCGATCCAGACAGAATTGATCCCGAACCTGCGCCTCCGGTAGCTATCATCCACCGTCCTGCCGATGATGCAGCGCCGTTTGATAAAATTGAACAAGCGCGTCATAAGGAAGCGGATATTATTGCCAGGATAATTAATCTGTCTGTTTTTTCTAACCACTGTCAGGGCGCCGTTCCTGACAGCAACACTCCCGGTTATGCTGTCAATCACGGCGGATTGACAGCGGGGAAGCATCCCGAAGTTTCGGGATGGACTCTGAACTCTACTTTTCAAGGGAAATGGCAAGTTATGCGAAGAAAGTCCGATGGAGGTTTTCAATCTGAACCAGTCAAATACGGCGACATTGCAATACTCTTTCCCAGGATGACCAATATTGACATATATGCCGACGCTTTAGCTGATGCAGGGATCCCTTATAACATCGAGAAGGGCAAAGGCTTCTATCTCAGACAGATAGTCAGAGACCTCTATAACTGTCTGGCAACAATAGACAATCCCGCTGATAAATTGGTGGTAATAGGCGCTCTCAGATCGAGCTTCTTCGGATTGTCAGATACGGAATTGGTCGAATGGAAACGCCTGTCTAATGATAGGATGGATTACCGTGAAAAGGTCGAATTACTCCCGGAAAGTATTTCAAACGTACTTGAAATACTAAACAGGCTTCATTCCGATCATCGAATGCTTCCGGTAGACAGGATACTAAAGCTTCTGTTAGAAATGACCAGTATTATACCGGCGCTTATGTCGGATAAACACACCCTTATTGATGTCGGAGCTATTGAAAACGTAATGGAGATCGCTCGTAAATATGAAGCAGGCAGCCAGGGTGGTTTAAGAGGATTCTGCCGGTTGCTCTGGGGGAAAATCGAAGATGGAGGAAAAGAGGAGGTTGTACCGCAAGTGGGTCAGGTTGACTATGTCCGATTAATGACGATCCACGCCGCCAAGGGGCTTGAGTTCCCAATGGTGATACTGGCAAATCTGTCCGAAGGAAAAGTTCATAAAGAAACGCTTATCCCTGATCGGATTAACAAGCAGATAGAAGTTATTATAGGAAGCAAGAATAACAGTTTTAAGACCAATGGCTATGATGAAGCCTGCGCTGATGAAGAAGATGCAAAACACTCGGAACATTTACGCCTGTTATATGTCGCAATGACACGCGCTCGCGACCATCTTGTTATTCCCTGTATATATGCTAAGGAACCAACTGGATATAATAAGTGGCTGTACGATTGGATATACAATTCCTCTATAGATACCCGCTGTCAGGGCGCCGTCCCTGACAGCCTCTCTTTCCGTCTGATTGCAGACACGGATCTGCCACTTATTACGGTGAAAACACCTCGGGAACAATATAGTTCAACGGATGTTCAATCTGTATGGAAAACTTGCACCGACCTACAGAACCGACGCAATGCTCGTCTAAAGGAGATTAAACAGCAACTACCGAAAATCCACATCCCAAGCGGTATAGAAGCCGTTTCAATCGGTGAATCCCAAACGGAAGCTGTTTTTATTGATACAAATTCAGATGCAGCGTTGTTAGGCAGGGCTTTGCATAGATATATGGCATTGACCAAACCTGTAACTGCAATTGATAATTCACTTGCAGATTATATCGCTGATACGGAAGGAATATCCGGAAACGAATTAATACAATTGATTACATCCTGCCTTGAAGGGGAACTTTGGCGTGAAGCCATCACGGGAGTTCGTCTTTGGCGAGAGGCACCGGTTACATTAAAATCACCGGAAGGAATGATGCGAGGCATCGTTGATATTATATGGGAAGATACAGCCGGTGATATTCATATCGGAGACTGGAAGAGCGGTGGAGCCCTTAATAAAGAGTACAAATCACAGCTAATGGATTACGCTCAAGCGATTAGAAAAGCCACTGATAAGAAAGTCAAATCTGCTAATCTTTACCTTGCAAAAACGGGTAAGCGAGTGAGAATTGATGAAATAAATACTAATTACACTTGATTTAGTGATATTCTTAAGTTAAATTTACAGATTCAAAATGAAACGTCATATTACGGCGCGATTCAACAAAATATGAAAAACCTCACTTTTCAAGTTAATTCTACACCAGTGAGAATCAAACATAGTAGAATAAAGCAACATAGGAGATAGGATGTATACAAATATCCTTAAGATGGGTTCAACGCTTTTAGCGGTAGCGTTCGTTTTTACATTATTCGGTTGTGGGGGCGGTGCGGAAAAAATGGGTACTAAGGAGTTATTAGCCAAGGCTCAAGAACTGCAACAGGGTGAGAAATATGAAGATGCTATTAGAATATACCGTAAACTTGTACGCGAATATCCTGAAACTCGCCAAGGCATTAATTCACAATTTATGATAGGCTATATATATGCAAATCACCTGAAAGACCTCGAACAAGCGAAAATAGAACTAAATCGCTTCCTGGAGAGTTATTCCGAAAAAGCGGACAGCGGACTTGTAGCCGGCGCTAAGTTTGAACTTGATTATCTGGGTAAGGACATATCGGATATTCCTGTCTTGACGGATATGGGAGGTGTAGATACGAGCGCGGCAATCAAGGATGGAACTAAGTAGCTGTACTAACTGGCGTTATCAAATAATTATTCAGGATTTTCATTTAGTAAATAGATTAATCAACATATTACAATTTGTTCGATAAAAAGGTGAGCCTGAAAGCTCACCTTTTTTTGGGAACACCATGTCGCAGGTGACTCAACCAAGTATGAAAAACGACATCTCCGGGTGATTACTTTGGAGTGCGAAAGCCATGCTTGCGCCTTGTGTAGTGATTATGTGCAGTGTAACCTTCTCAAGCAAGCTTGAGCACTCCGGAATTGGATGACAGCAGGGAATTTATTAGCAATCAAACAATCAAGCGATCAATCAAACAATGAACATAGAAAAACTTGTTTCAACAACAAAACCTCGTTTAGAAAAGATCGAAAACGAGATGACGCTGCCTGAAGTACTGTCAGACGCTCGTCGTATGGCTGCACTTGGACGCGAGCACCATCGATTGCAGAAATTACTGGATACTCAGGATAATATCGAAAGAACTAACAATGAGATCAGTGATTTACATGAAGCTTCAGATGATCCTGAACTGGCTGAACTGGCTGCAGAGGAAATACCTGAATTGGAGAAGAAACTCGCTAAGTTGGATGCGGATATTATAACCCTGTTAGTTCCTGATGATCCTGAAGATAACCGTAATGCGGTACTCGAAATACGTGCTGGAACCGGTGGCGAAGAAGCAGCCTTGTTCGGCGCGGATCTGTATAAGATGTATCAGTATTATTTTGAGAAGTGTGGTTGGAAGTATAAAGTGTTGAATGGCAACTTTTCAGATTTAGGCGGTATCAAAGAAATACTCATCTCAATTGACGGAGACAACGTTTACGGCAGATTGAAACTCGAATCAGGTGTGCACCGTGTCCAGCGCGTACCTACTACTGAAACGTCGGGGCGTATCCATACATCAGCGGCAACGGTTGCGATTCTACCGGAAGCGGAAGAGGTTGACGTGCAGATTAATCCTTCCGATCTTAAGATTGATACATACCGATCATCAGGTCCGGGCGGTCAGCATGTGAACAAGACTGACTCAGCTATTCGATTAACCCATCTGCCAACTGGAATTGTAGTTACCTGTCAGGATGAGAAATCACAGTATAAAAACAAAGCTCAAGCCTTAAAAGTGCTGCGTTCACGATTGTTCAAAGCGGCCCTCGAAGAGGAGCAGAATAAGCGCGCTGCCCAAAGGCGCAGCCAGATAGGCTCCGGCGACCGCTCAGCTAAAATCAGAACGTATAACTTTCCACAAGGTCGTGTCACCGATCACCGGATTCCCCTCACGATTTATCGCCTCCATGAAGTCCTGACCGGCGAGTTAGACCTGATACTTACTCCGCTTGCTGAATTTTTCTCACAAGAGAAACTGAAAGAAATCCTTGACAGCTCGTTTAAAAGTTCAGAGTCCAGCCTTTAGGCTGTCTTTGGTTCAGAGTCCAACCTTCAGGTTGTTTTTGTTTAGTTCAACACAAAGACAGCCTGAAGGCTTGACTCTAAACTCTGGACTCCAAACTTTCCCTCATAGAAACAACCGCAACACTAACAACACCCATACCATAAAAAACCCTTGCAATGTGCGTTTTTCCTGTTTTAAAGCCATCCTTATGTTCAAGTCCGGATCATTGCCTCTTTTTATACTGATAAATCCTGGAATCAGTTTCGGAACTTGCTGACAATACTCTTTGTACTCCTGACCGAATAGTTCAATGAGTGTGTTTTCCTCCAGCTTGATAATCATTAAATACTGGAATGCAAAATAGATAAAAGCAACTATCGGCAGATAGGGAAATAAGGCGCCGGAAGCAAGTGCGTATCCCGTGTATATAAGCATATTCGCCGTATAAAGCGGGTTTCGCACACGAGCATAAGGTCCGGATGTAATCAGAGAAGGCGCGCCGACGTTACGAGTTCGTGTTGCTCCTCCTGCAAATTGTATGGAGCGAATCCGCAGCAGTTCACCACCAACCGCCATCGCCAATCCGATTATAATAAAAACCGACTCGATTTCCACCCAGATCAACGCTGCAACAACAAACGGGATCGGTGTGAATCCTCTTATACGAAATAGAAAATCAGCTATTGTCAATGAAAACTCGTATTTTAAAGGAATTTCTGCTGATGTACTTCAATATCAGATACAATCATTTCCGCTAATTTCAATGCTTTCAGCCCATCATTTCCGCTTACCGGTGGTTGTGAACCGGTTATAACCGCATCGCGGAAAGCTGCCAGTTCCAATTGAAGTGCATCGCCTTCTTCCGCAGTCAGCAGCCGTTCGTAAAGAACACGTTGCATATCATCTAATCCGATTTCTCCAATAGCTTCCGCTCCCATTGGTATTTCGCTATCGTTTGCTCCTACGCCAAGATATTCACAAGTTCCCTTGTTCATATCCAGCGCAATATATTCGCGGTTACCAAACAACCTCAGCTTACGCATACTCTTTACGGATATTCTACTGGCGGTAACATTAGCGACGAGACCGTCAGAGAATTCAAGACGAACGTTGGCGATGTCTATCGAATCGCTGACTACCGCTACGCCGCTGGCGTGTATTTGAATCGGGAAATCATTTGCCAACGTAAGGATAAGATCGAGGTCGTGAATCATCAGATCGTGAATGACTGCAACATCACCGCCACGCGGGTTCCAGAATGATAGGCGATGCGCTTCGATAAAACGAGGTTGAACTGCGATACCGTTTAATGCCCGAAAAGCCCGGTTAAAACGTTCGATGTGACCAACCTGGATCATAACACCAGCAGCTTCGGCTTCTTGCAGAAGACGCTCTCCCTCGATAAACGTTGCACATATAGGTTTCTCAACAAATATAGGCAATCCGGCATTTACTACCTCAAGCCCTATCTTGCAATGCGTTGAAGTCGGAGTAACAATATCTACTGCATCTGATTTATTAATTAAATCCTTAAGGCTCGATGCGACAGGAATACTAAATTCTTTAACGGCTTTATCTCTTGCTGACAGGCTGTTATCCCATACAGCGGATACTTCTATGCCGTCAAGTTTACAAAGATGTTTAAGATGCCGGCTGCCCAGATAACCGCAGCCGATCAGACCGATTTTTAACAAGATAAATTCCTAATATGTAGTGCCGGGGACGGCGGGTGGCACGGGCTACTTGTTGCCCGTGTTTCTTTACCTAACGATGTAGAGAGGCAGTAATGAAACACGGACTAACTGTTGCCCGTGTTTCTTTACCTAACGATGTAGAGAGGCAGTAATGAAACACGGACTACTTGTCGCCCGTGTCTCTTTACCTAACGATGTAGAGAGGCAGTAATGAAACACGGACTACTTGTCGCCCGTGTCTCTTTACCTAACGATGTAGAGAGGCAGTAATGAAACACGGACTACTTGTCGCCCGTGTCTCTTT